>CAZIQG010000050.1:0-8675 GCA_964541725.1 uncultured Gammaproteobacteria bacterium | reverse complement strand
CGAACCTCTTGCTCACGCAAAAAAACGTGGTGGTGGCATCCCCCGAAAACGTGGTGAACGTGGTGGCAAAAAACGTGGTGCATCCGTCCGAAAACGTGGTGGTGGTGCAAAAAAACGTGGATCAAAACGTGGTGGGTGGTGGTGTAAAAAAACAATGGGCAGCCGTGAAGGCTGCCCGCTCAATGCTCTGTGAAAAGCCCTTGAGTTTTGTTATGGCTCCGGGACTAGGGTTCGAACCTAGATAAACAGCTTCAAAGGCTGCTGTCCTACCATTAGACGATCCCGGAATGTGGCGCAATCTTAAAGGAAAGAAGGGGATTCGTCAACGATGTGAGGACGTAGCTAGAATATGTCAATAATTAAGGGGTAGAATCCCCACTTGTCATCCAAGGATGGCTGTATTACACTTGTAATACATATGCGCCAAGCCCTCTCTATCTCACTGCGTCCAGAAGAGCTTAAACGGACACGTCATCTCGCTCGTAAACGGGGGTTTTCTGTTATCAGTGATTATGTCCGTTTTCTTGTGGCGCAAGACGATGAAGAATTAATCTCAGAGGATGAAGTATTGAAGCGAATCAAGGAAACAGAACGTCTTCACAAGCGAGGAAAGCTTATCAAGGCTGATTCGATAAAAGACCTGCTGTCCTGAATATGCGGGTGGAGAAAATCAGCTATCACCCAGCCTTTGCAAAAGATCTGAAGAAGTTAGATACTGTTGATAAAAAGCGGGTTATTGAAGCGGAGCAGCTATTTCGAAGTAACCCACTGTATCCATCACTGCGTCTTCATCAGTTAAAAGGAAAATTAGCTGGAGCATGGTCCATCTCGGTTACCATGAAAATACGCATGATCTTTGTAAGAAGGGACGATGGAGAGATCGTCTTTCAGTCCGTCGGGAAACACGACCTTTATCGTGGATTATAAAGCATTACAGCATCCTCCCTATCTATGTCCTCTCAAATCATCGGATTCGAAGATGAGCGTCAACTTGTACAAGCGTTTGCAACGAATTTCAAGCAAGCGGCTCTATTTGCCCTAGAAGCTCAGTATCGTGCGGGAGAATTAACCGTGCGCATGCCTACCGTCACGTCGAAAGAGGCGATCTTCATCGCAAATATTCACGAAGAGCCGCGCTACGCTCTACGTACCTTATTCGCCGCCCAAGCCTTGCGGCATACCGGGGTAAAGCGTCTGACGCTCCTCGCGCCTTGGATTGCGTATGGCCGTCAAGATCGTGTCGCGCGCCCCGGTGAAGTTCCTGGTGGCCTCATTGTTGGTGACATGTTGTCACGTCTCTTTGACCGGATTGTAACGTTGGACGCGCATAGTCCGATGTTCGTAAAAGCCTTCCGTCGCAAGCTCGTGAACGTGTGGGCCGCGCCAGATCTCGCCCTGCAAAAACGTCTAGGGAGCATCGATATTGTGGTAGCGGCAGATAAGGGTGCGTCATTGCGCGCCAAAGCCTGCGCGAGTTCTTTAAAACATCCGCTTATCGTGTTAGAAAAACATCGCGATAAAGATGGGGTGCAAACAAAGATTGCGACAAAAGATATCTCTCGAATAAAAGGCAAGCGTTTATTAATTGTGGATGATATCTCTGATACAGGAGGCACTCTGATCACGGCCTCCGCAATGTTGCGTGAACATGGTGCCGGACATGTATCCGCGCTTGTCTCGCATGTTCCTAGTCTTGCGATCTTACGAGAGCGGGTCGGTGGCGTATTACCCGTCGAAGCCTTGCACGATCATACGACGCAGACGATTCAACCTTGTGCGATGCAGGCATTGATCCGCGCTCTATAATCGAAAAGCAACATACGTCACGGCACCAACCTCATCTGTACGGCTACTATCACGAAAATCGGCAACCATTTTGGGATGCGTCTTGAGCCACTTATGAATCGCTTGGCGTAACACCCCTGAGCCACGTCCATGAATGATGCGTACGATCTGTTCTTTGTGGTACCAATGCGCATGTAAAAACTGTTCCAATTCCCCCAGGGCAATAGCCACACTCGTCCCATGCAAATCCAGCTCGGAGGCCGCTCCGAGTTCCGCCGAAAAAAATAAGGGATCGAGAGAGGTTGGCATGTTAGCGATAATATATGGCCAATCCATGAGAGGGGGTGTCCATACTCGATACCCGATACACGATACGCTATACTGTTTATCATATGTCACATCCATTTGGCGAACAGGGACCGGATGCCTTTGTTAGTATCGGACGAGTAGAGGAGTGGAATGATCAGCAAGTGCGCGAAATAAAAGTCCATAAAAAACCTATGTCTGTGGTGCGGTTAGGTGACCGATTTTTTGCCTTAAACAGCATCTGCCCACATATGGGCGGTCCCATGTCCTGCGGACCTGTCTCAGATGGAAAGCTGCATTGTCCTTGGCATGATTGGGCGTTTGATATTGAAACCGGTAAATCACCCAATGGCCATTGCTTAACGCGCTATCAAGTAAAAGTTGAGGACGGTGAAGTAAAAGTTGGTTGGGTGATCGCTCAAGCATAGATAATATGACGAAGAGACAGATCTATTCTCTCATAACGACCGTCCTTGCGATTATTATTGTTGTTTTTAAGATTAATCCCGCACAAGAACCGATCAATCAAGATATTCCTCCGATTGCATCTGCGCCAACAAGTACGGCTATTATTCCGTCTCAAGACGTCACATCTTCCTCCACCTCGGCGTATCCAACTAATGCCATTGTGATCCATGTGGCCGACGGTGACACGCTTGAAGCACAAATGGACGGAGCGTCAACGACGATCAAGGTTCGATTTCTTGGTGTGAATACGCCAGAAACAGTCGATCCTCGACGGGCGGTCGAATGTTTCGGCAAAGAAGCTTCTGCGTTCACAAAGCAGCTATTGCAAGGAAAACGCGTTCTCCTCCAAGAAGACCCTCAGGCCGATAATATAGATAAATATGGAAGGTTCCTGAGGAATATCTTTCTCGAAGACGGAACCGACGTAAATGCTCTGCTCGTGAAAGAAGGATATGCCTACGCCTATGTCTCATTCCCGCAAGATAAACGCCGTAAAGCCGAGTTAAAGCGCTTACAAGGAGAAGCGAAGCTTGCCAAGAGGGGATTGTGGAAACTTGAGACCTGTGATGGGATGAAATAATGACTATGCCAAAACTTTCTCCCTTTCACGCTCGCCTTATCATGGCCATCGCAAGCTTGGTTGGATTATTCGCCTCCGGGTATCTCCTCTACACCTATTTATCTGGGGTACCAATTGCCTGTGGAGCCGGTGGAGGCTGTGATGTCGTTCGTCTCTCAAAATGGGCTTGGACATTTGGGTTGCCGCGCCCCTTCCTGGGAATTCTCTTCTATGTAGGCGTTTTTGGGATTTTAGTCGCACGTGTCGCAACAACCTGGCAAGCGCGCTGGTTCTACCGTTTGACAATGGTTGCTGCCGTCCTAGGATTTATTGAATCCGCCTTTCTTTTCTTTGTGCAATGGCTGGATATTCAGGCCTTCTGTATCTGGTGTTTATTATCTGCCGCCGCCGCCACCGTGATCGCGGCCGTCGCCTGGTTCGATCGATTAGAAGAGCATCGGCATGTTTCCGCCCAACGAGAACTAAAAGCCTATTTCATCTCACTACTCATCTTCGCTCCGCTCGCCCTTGGGATATTCGCCTGGTTGATCCAGCCGCAAGCGCCACCCATAAATGTGCAAGAAATACGTCCTACAGAATAAACATAACACGACCCTCATCATGAGGGTCGTTTTATGTTTAGATGGTCTTAGGGTATCTGCTGCTCTTTGTGGAGGGCTAAACACACGGAATTAATGCAGTAGCGCTTTCCACCAGCTTCTTTCGGTCCGTCATCAAAGACGTGCCCAAGATGCGCGCCACATTTTTTGCAAGTGACCTCTGTGCGCTTCATGCCGTGATCTGTATCCTCGTGAAGTTCAACATTGGCAAGGTTTGCAGGCTCAGTAAAACTCGGCCACCCCGTACCGGAATCAAATTTTGTGTTGGAAGAGAAAAGCTCGGTGCCACAGACAGCGCAGCTGTACATCCCTTTTTCATGGCTATTCCAGTACGCCCCTGTAAAAGGAGCTTCCGTACCTTTTTCACGGGCCACATGGTAGAGCTCAGGAGATAATTCTCTGTCTGGTTTCATTGGGAGAGAAGACATAGAGAAAAGTTAAGAAGATTGCATAAGTTGACTGAAACGTTCGCGGACTTTTTCTAATTTGGGATTGATCACGAACTGACAGTAGGCCTGTTCAGGATGGGTGAGGAAATAATGATGGTGATAAGCTTCTGCTTCATAGAATGTTTCAAGCGGGACTACTTCTGTAACGACCGCATTCTTTAGATCTCCTTCATTCAATTCTTTAATGAACGCCAGTGTCTCGCTCTTCTGCTCCTCCGTCGTATGCAGGATTATCGAGCGATATTGTGTACCGATATCATTTCCCTGGCGATTCAATGTCGTGGGATTATGCGCAGCAAAGAATACGGTCAATAGATCGTTATAAGAAATCACGCTTGGATCATATTCAATACGCAACACCTCCGCATGACCCGTCTCTCCGCTACAAACGGCCTTATAGGTGGGTTTAGGCGTGTGCCCGCCTGCATATCCAGGCATGACGGATACGACGCCTTTTAACTGCTCAAACACCGCTTCAATGCACCAGAAACATCCTCCGCCAAAGATGGCTGTTTGGGTCGTTGATGACATAGTTTTTTAACCAAAGGTGAATGTATAGGCCTTTAATCCTGCTTTCTCAATGGTGAGCTCAAGGGTATGCGCGCCCGTTTCCGTTCCATCTTTCAGAAGATGGTAAAGACGTTCGGCTTGTACCGTGATGTAACTCTCTCCATTGGCAAATTGCACGTCTGCTCCGGCTTGCGAAGGATCAAGTGGTTTCCCATCGCGACGAATGGTCATCTTAATGGACGAAGGGGCACTTCCAACAAAGAATATATTATTTGCTTGGTAGCGGTAAATGATTCGTCCATTGGCTATCTGGTTTTCTGCATAATCAGGGGGAAAGTTCCATGAACCAGCCAGATACAGCTGGTTTAATTGAGGGTTGATAGGAGCCTCGAGCTGTTGCACGCCTTGAAGATTCGGTGTGCCATTCGAGAGGGTTTGATTGCGGGCTGCGCCGAAATACGTTTCTGGACTAATTCCTTGGCCTGGGTAGGTCGAGGTCGTATCAACAAGTCCAGTAGGGATGACCGCCATCGGACGCTTTTCGCGCTCAGCTTTTTCCATCAATAGTTCTTGAATTTTCTTTTCAGTCTCGTCATATCCTCCTTCTCCAATGTGATCGTAAACAATGTATCCATCAAGATCGATCAAGTATTTGCGTGGCCAATAGTTATTTCCATAAGCATTCCACGTCCCATACTCATTATCGAGCACGACAGGAAATTTGATGCCATAACGCACCATTTCTTTTTGCACATTTTCAATCTTCCGTTCAAACGCGAATTCTGGGGTGTGGATGCCGACGATCTCTAAGCCCTGAGCTTTATACTTATTGTACCAAGCATTGAGGTAGGGGAAGGTACGAATACAATTAATACAGCTGTAGGTCATAAAATCGACCAAGATCACTTTTTTACCGACGAGTCCTCCAATCGTAAGCGGATCCGTATTCACATAGCCCGCTGGATCAGTAATTTCGCGATAGCGTGGAAATGGCTTATTCATATAGGTCATTGATCCTGCTTCCATACTAGGCGTTTCAGAGCCAGTGACAGGCATGTCGGCCTGGTTCATAGGTTGAGCGCGAGCGAGTAAGGATGTTTCAAGAGCGGAGGTGGGGTAGTAGCCTTTTTGTACGAGATACGTCTGTAGGTCTTTGTCCTTACCTGTCAGGATCAAAATACCCACCAAGATAAATAACACGCCTAACCCACGTTTGAACCATCCACGTGGATCGGCCGCAAAGCGTGCGCCTTGAATAAAGCGCTGGCCGAGCAAGCTCACGAGCAACAGCATCAGGGATAAGCCGATCGCATAGGCAATTAAGTAGACGAGCCCAGTGGTAAAACTACGGGGCAAGACCGTCGCTAAAATCAAGAAATAGGTAGGGGAGCAGCTGGAGAATACGGGTCCAAGTGACATTCCGATTAAAATATCACTCCCGTGTCCTTTAACCTTGGCTGAGTCGGCGAGCAATGCGTCAGAGCGATTGCTAAGCTCGAGCCTCGCGTTAATCTTTTCCCAAAGCGTAGGAAAAACACTAATTAAACCAAAGATAATGATGATAATCCCGGAAATAAGACTCCAAACGCTTTGCGGGATGTTGATGAAGACGGTGCTAAATTTGAGAAGAAGCGTAAACAACACGATCGCGACCGCGAGCGAAGCGGTGATGACGTATGGGTTACGTTTGCGGCCACCTTGGACAGAGCCACCGATAATAATCGGTAATAAGGGCAGGACACAGGGAGCAAGCACGGTCAGGATGCCAGCAATGAAAGAAATGAGAAGAAGGGTCATACGGATAAAAGAAGTAAGAGACTATGTAAAGTATACTTTACATTGAAAAACATGGCAAGACTAAAGAATCTTACTAAATACGCTTAGTTTTTAATCTGATAGTACCAACGCGTAATCAATTTCGCTGCAACCATTCCTACTAATGTCAGAATAAGCCATGAATCAAGCTGATGACGTACGGTCTGTAAAATAATCCCTGCGACAAGCAATCCAGATCCTACAAGAAATCCGTTTCGTCCCGCCGTAAGCCGATGTTGATCTTCACGTTCATCACGAGCTTCTTCTTTCCAGATATAAACCGCAAATAAAATGAAGATAGCTAGTAAACTCACTAAGATAAATGAGCTTGCCATCGTTGGCATCCAAATCGTCTGCAGGGGTTGAAAACAAAGGGCGGCCAATAAAATCAATAACACGGCTAACAGGGGTTCGATGAGGGTCTTATTTTTCATAGATAATAGAAAAAAGGTCTTCCACAGGTCGTTTAAAAAAACGCGCAATCCGCAATGCGAGCAAGACGGAAGGGGAGTAGTTCCCTTTTTCGAGGGCGATTACCGTCTGACGCGTCACGCCAACCGCTTCCGCAAAGGCTTCTTGCGTCACGCCCGCTTCTGTACGATACCGGTAGACATGATTTTTGACGACTTCTTGCATAGAAGAGCTAGGAGAGTAGGGGGTAGTGAAGGAGGAAGATAGCTGATGGGGAACTATCCTTGTGTTGATGTTGCCACTTCATCCGGAATAAACCTAAGAGCGGCTCCATTAATACAATATCGTTTCCCCGTTGGCTCTGGTCCATCATCAAACACATGACCCAAATGTCCACCGCACTTGCTAGTGACAACTTCCGTGCGAGGCTGGAAAGGGATGCTCGTATCTTCCTCAAGTTTTACCGCCTCAGGATTAATGGGTGCCCAAAAACTCGGCCAACCTGTCCCAGAATGGTATTTCTGCTCTGAGCGGAAGAGCGGTTCTCCACAATCTGCACTCACATATGTTCCGGGACGCTTTTCTTCCTCAAGAGGACTTGTGTAAGGTCGCTCTGTCCCTGCTTCACGCATAATATAATATGTTTCGGGCGAGAGAATCTGCTTCCATTCAGCATCCGTAGTAGTAGACGAGCGCATGATTGCTGAGGTTGAGCTTGTGGATGAGGGAGGGGAGGAGGAAGATCTTGGCGAGTGTACACGAGGAAAGAAATGCGCTCCGAGGAGAGCGGCGCACATGCTGCCAAATCCAATTCCTAATAAAAGAGAGCGAGGCATATAAATGATAAAGAGAGCATGACATGATTCTATCTGTATGTCTAGTTTACTTTACAATAAAAACACGAAGACCTACCAAACTGGTAGGTTTATAGAAGTGTGCATTTTGGCAAGGATCAGAGATGAAGATGGTGTCTAAAGGTGGCTATACGTTGCAAGGCAGGGACCAGCACAATCAGTAGGAGTGCAGCAGCCCGAGCACTCTACGCGAACGGCATCGCAGTCGCCGTCGCATCCAGGGCCATCGCATCTATGATCGCATTCGGCTCGCCGAGCTCGAGGCATCTCCTCGCGGAAGATCATGTGATAGAGCTGAGCCGTACGGTGTGCGTGCGCCTTCATCCGCTCACGATCAGCCCCCGGCGCATTCTCGGCGCTCGGGCGGTGGTGCAGGAAGCGGCCGAAGATCGCCTTGCAGTCGCGAGCGTAGCGTTCCGTGTCGAGGATGTGATGGTGCCACGCCGCGTCCATCTCCCGCGTGGGGACGACGGGGAAGTCCGCCACGAAGGCCAGAAGCAGGTAGCGACGGTAGCCCTCGATGGCCGCATTGGCCTCCTCGAGGGGCATGCCCTCGTTCTTGGGGCTCATGAGCTTCGACCTCACCATGCTGAGGTCGAGTGCTTGGATCTTGGCCCAGCTCGCGAGGAGCCGGTACAGGACCGCGAGCTGGAGGAAGCGATGAGCCTGTTGCGTCGACGTTGAAATGGCGCTCATGGCGCACTCCTTTGCCGCCTGGTTGGGTTGGGTGGCAGCGCATGATTTATGTAATAAAATATCAAAAATGTCAAACAAAAAAACTCCATAAGGAGATTTAATGCGTATGGCCGTGCCTTGTAAGCCACAACGCAAAAACCACCCGATTAAGAGTGGTTTTTACTTGGTGCAGCGGCTGGGATTCCACTCGCTCCGACTCGTG
>CAZIQG010000049.1:0-8751 GCA_964541725.1 uncultured Gammaproteobacteria bacterium | reverse complement strand
GTAGCCCCGTGTATGCAACGCATTTTTACGGGGCTACGTAAAAAGCCTTTTCCTCGCTGCGGGGCTTCACGTGGCGCAGCCCATCCATAGGAGCAAAACTCAGCCCATACCGGGCTGAGTTTTTGCTTAGGAACGGACTATACACCGTACCCACTCTTCTATCTTGAAGACATGCGTATTGATGTAGCTTCGGTTGTGATTGCTCCTGTTCCCGCGCCTTGCACTGATTTCACCATTCCCTTGCCTTTCACCCACCATTCATACCCTGTATGTGCCAAAACCCCGTTAAATGAGGTATTGCTTGCGATCTTCATCGCTTCAAACCGTCCTGCTGGAACTGTGACCGTTTCTTTTCCGATCGCGCTTCGTTGAATTGATACTTCCATCTTCACCACCCCTGCACGCTCGTCCAAGACATCAGGGCGACCAAGTGGGGTAAGCTTAATGGTATATTTTGCCCCCCATTCTTGACCCGCAGAGATACGCGCCGGCATGAACTGTCCTTCAGAAGAAAGTGTTTCAATGTCCGCTCCACGTGCCACCGCTCCCTCTGCTTCCGTCATGGAGATTGCATCCGCATATCCTTTTGCCACCAATGATCCATCTTCACATTTATATTCTAGGGTTATCTCCAGAGGTGCTACTCCGGGACGGCTTATGGAATTCTTTACGGTCACCTTATCTCTGGTCGCCTGAAGGACATTTATACGCGAAGTATTACTTGGACCAGAACCTCCCTGCGTTCGATACTCGATCGTATATCCCGCCCGAAGGGGATAGTATTCGTTTCCACATGCGCTCGTTTCTGTTTCTGGAGGAGGTTCAATGGGCGTTTCTGAACCGAATGGATAGTCTGGTACTGGCTCAGGGGTGCGACCCCGGCAACCAGCGCCCATTAAGACAACGAGGGCGAGACATGGGATAAGATACTTATATGAGGTAGATGACATAGAACATGAAGAATGATTTTTACTGTTATATCATATTCCTCTTTTGATTGCTCGCGGAGTGCTCGCTACGCGCACGAAGCTTGGCCTTAAACTCTTTTGAGGCTTGCGTATACCCACCCCCTGCTCCATCCAAAAAATGGACGTGGTTTTGGTCATATTTTTGCACATAACATGTCATAACCGAGGCGGGGCACGAGGAGGTTCCGTAGATTAATTGCCCATCTTCCTCAAGCTCGTCAAGTTTTGCGCGTACCTGTTCACGTTGCGTCGAGGTGCCTACCACGAGGGTGAAGAGTGTACCTGCGAGATGGAGGGTATCCGTGGCGGCAATTAATTCTTGCAAGTACTGTTTGGGGTTAAAGTTCCCTAGCGAAAGATCAAGTTTAAACAGGATGGCATTGCCTAGTGAACGCAGCCATTCTTCTACCGTAGAATCAAGCTTAAAGCGTCCCTGCTGTAACTTACCTTTACGCGAGGCATTTTGCGGACTCACGCTGGGAGATAGAACTTCAGTTGCGACCGGGTGACGAACGTCATACGTCCCGTATACCTCATCGAGAATATCTAGGACTCGGACATACGTCTCTGCTTGTTGTTCAACGGACGTAGCTTGCACCATCAAACACACGACCTCTCGTTGCAGATCGCGTGGCTTGATTTCGTTCCAACGACAGGTAAGACCTTGCAAATCAACGACAGCTGCGGGTACCGAGACCCCCTCCACTTCCATTTTCGCTTTAATGCGCTTATCCGCGTAGCTCAGTCCATCCCCAAGACAAATGGCTTGGTCGTAGCCCGGCGCGACCGACCACTTGGCTAGCGACAGGGTCTTGTCGTGGGCGTAGATCTCTTGTACCGGTATAGAGCCGACACGTAAGGGAAGACCGTAGCTGGCTTGCACATTTTGACGTAAGGCACGCAACGCTTCTAACATCGGCATAAGCGCGTCAGGAGGCACGAGGAGCGTCGCGCCGTCACCCCCGTAAAAAAATGGGATTTGGATTCCCTGTTTTTTGGCGATGTTTAAACAGGCAATGACACAGCTCGCGGCGATCGTATTTACATCACGATACCGGCCTTCGGCGACCGCTTTGGTGGAGCCTTGGATATCGGTCACGATCACCTGCCACTCTGGCGGAACCACACAAAATACCTCGGGCATGCGTAAGATGTCCTTTAACATTCGTTTGTGCGAGGTAAGGCTCGTGTAGAAAGTTTGGCTAGATGCGGGCATATTTTGGGACATATTCGCCGTACTGTTCCTTGCTCGGCTTTTTTCCTTTTGGCGGCTTTGGCCACTGCGCCCAAAATGGTTCCGTTGGATACTCAGAGCGTAACCGCCGTATCAAATCCCCCACATATGTAAACGTGTTCGCATCAACGGTGGACGGAACTCCGTGTAAGGTAGCGAAATCTCTAAATGGCTTATTTCCTCTTAACATCGTTTGTAGATCTTTAAACGTCACCGACCAACCGGATACCGGCGCGTCTTTGCGTTCGATCTTTTTTTCCAATCGCTCCGTTGGTGGGATGAGGATTGCCTTCATCTCATGCTGGTCTGCTTCATTCAGACCTAGGCTTGCGATGATATCTGCTAATGCGGCTCGGTAATTCCTTCGTTGCTCTATGAGGCCGTATTCGTGCAGACGTTCATCGGTCATGAACTCAGCATTTATGAGGTTATTGAAGACCTCGATCAAATGTGGCGCCGCAAGGTTTACAAACCCAGGCCTGTCGATCAGTTCTCCTGTTTTCAATTGTCTCGCCAGAGGGATTTGGTCATTTTTTAATTTGAAGATGATGTCACGCCCAGAATACCGCCCGACGCGTGAAGAGGCTCCTCCGGAGGTCAGCACATCTTCTCGGAACATGGTTCGCTCTACGTGTATGGCTGGACGCAAAAACTGTTCTTTTTTTAGTACGCCTCCCCAAGCCCATTGCGCTCCGTGGCGCAGGAGCCCAATCACGGCTAACTCTGCCCGCTTCCCATCTTGGCGCTCCCGTGTGAATTGCTTCTTGAGGTGATGGAATGCTTCTTTTCGGTCTTCGTGCGCTTGATACTCCCCAGAAAAATAGAAGTGTTGGTTCGCTAGCAAATCAGCCAAACGAACACGGAGATCCCCCATATTTACATGCGGAATAATTTCTTGCGTCTTATAAGCCTCGTGGAATTCATCATCCACAAATTGAACCAGAACACGGTATTTTGAAACAACTCGCGTGTAGTCTTGGCGATCCTGCGGAGATGGCTCTATCCTCCTTGCCTGCTTCGCAAGGAGTCTATCACGCAACCCCTCGTCCATCATCATGGTTTCTACCGCTTCCCAGAGCGCACGTTCTGGATAATTCACGCGCTCTTTTTCTTCCACGACATCTGCAAGACCCTCCTCCATTTTTTCTGGCCTGAATTTTTCCAAAATCTTTGTACGCAGGCGCATCGCGGCATTTGTTTCTAGCGATGTGTATGCGTCTAGTCGACGAACGTCTACTCCCCCATCACCTCTCGATGAGAGCCCCTCTCCTCTAAAATCTTGCATATAAAAGAACGGCAGCTTCTTTCTTATTTCTGCAACTCTTTGAGGTCAGCTAAGACTTCTTCGGCGTGTGCCTCGGGCTTCACTCCTTCATAGACGTTGGCAATCTTGCCTTCAGGGTTGATGATAAAGCTAGTGCGCAACGTTCCCATATATTCCCGTCCCATGAATTTTTTCTTGGCCCACAAGCCGTACGCATTCACCACGGTTTTATCTTCGTCAGACAGGAGGGTGAAGGGCAGCTGGAATTTTTCGATAAACTTGGCGTGTTTTCTTGGTGGATCGATACTCACTCCGAACACCGTCGCTTGAATCTTTTTAAACTTAGGGAGATTGTCACGAAACGAGCACGCTTCTTTGGTGCAGCCTGGGGTGTCATCCTTTGGATAAAAATAGAGCACGATCCACTGACCCTTATAATCTGACAAGGTGTGCTTGTTGCCGTCTTGATCGAGCATAGACCAAGCAGGGGCTTTGGAACCGACAGTGGGGATAGACATAGATATCGTTAGTTTAGAGATGGAGGCGGCTCATGTCTACGCCTTCGTCTTGTAAACGCTTCCATTTGGTTTGGCTGCCACCAGCCCGGTTATACTCCCCTATCTTGCCGTCGGATCGGACGACGCGATGGCATGGGATTTCAGGATTCAAATTTGCCTTCATAAGCGAGCCCACGGCACGGGCAGCGCCTGGGGTGCCCGCTGCGGCCGCAACCTGTCCGTAGGTGAGCACAGAGCCTTTAGGGATGGCTTTCACGACCGTGTGGACACGTCGGCTAAAGACTGTTTCATTCATACCTACGGATCATAACAAAAACAAGCCTAAAAGGCTCATTTTGCGTATTTGGGTTGATTGACTATTTTAACAAGTCTTCAATCTTGATATTGAACACGCCGACGATCCCAATCAAGGTGCTAATCGTAGGATTCTGGTTGGCGCCAGACTCAAGCTTGATAATGGTGTTGTAATTCACAACCGCACGCTCGGCTAATTCTTCACGAGAAAGCTCCATGGCGAGACGGCGCTTTTTGATGTTTTGAGCAATTTTGCTCAAGCTGTATGGAGATTTCTTGGTAGGCATAATAATAGAATGTGCGAACTTTATATTATTCTGGGCGGGGTGTCAATCCTCGCTCTCTCTTTATTTGTGAAGTGAACCTTTCTCGCGAAGGGACACCGCTTGACAGACGGGCAAAAACCCTCTAGGTTTTTATAATTACCATTTTTTGGATGCAGCATATCTAAAGCTCCTAACAGGCTCTAGATATGCCGTCTTCAGAAGCGTACGACTCTATCCTCAGATACTCTGAGAAGAGACGTGCGCAAACGGCAATAGGGAGTGCGCCATGACGATGGACACAACCCCGGATACGGGACCGCCCAAGCGGCACCCGTTCCTGCCCTGGCTGCCCGAAACGT
The DNA here is from genome assembly GCA_964541725.1 of uncultured Gammaproteobacteria bacterium. Lineage (GTDB taxonomy): Bacteria > Patescibacteriota > Patescibacteriia > 2-12-FULL-60-25 > 2-12-FULL-60-25 > JAGOUY01. The sequence goes on along the minus strand of CAZIQG010000049.1, from coordinate 3,848 downwards.
GGCGACCGAGGTCTCCGGAGGATCGCTACACTGTACTCTATCGCACATTTCCCGGTTCCCTCCTCGTAGAGGGGATGGGAGACGAAGACCTGCGTCGGATCGCGAGGGATCAGACTCGGTGGATCGATACCCCTAACGTCGTGGCGGCGGGAGGGATCCTTCCAGTTCCGGTGAAGAGCCTCTTCCTTCTTCGGTCTGGTTTCCCGGTGGCGTTTGCCAGGGACGGGGTCGCGAGAGCCCTGTCCGCGGCCCATCAAGCGCCCCACAACCTCGAACACCTGACTGATCCTCCCAACCTTTTCCCTCAGCTGGATGAGGCCACGGGGGCCGTGTATCGACAGGCGACACAAAGGGTGAACGATGCCGCCTGGGTGTCGGTGTATTTCACTCCCGTGGTCAACGCACTCAATGCGATCGAAGCTCGCGAGCTCGCCGCAAAGATCGAGCCTATGGCTCCGATCGACATCATCGCAGCTCTCGCCCTCGTCATGAGTGATCCGACGATTCTGCCGCCTGGCAGCCCCGCAACCTTCGTCTGCGGCGGCACCACGTGGGATAGCTCAAAGGAGCTCCTGCCAACCCTTCGCAGGGTAGCGAACGGCAGACTACAACTGGGGACGGTTCACAGAACTACGCAAGACGATTCCGGTCAGACGTACGTCCACGCCTTCCTCCTGGGTGGCGAACGCTCGGAGCCAGAGCCGAAGCCCGTACCCTGAACCAGACACTCTCATCTTCTATTTTCCGCATTTCCTCCCCCTTCTCTCGCCGCGCCTGTTTGCTTCCATGCAAATCCTTGCGCGGTCTTGTGTTTTATCGGGTGATACATCACTTAGCTTTCTTTTCGAGCTTGAACTGAATCTTGTAGGTATAAAACTCAATATTCTGTGCGACCGATAACGCTCGATGGATACGGATATCGTCCTCAAAGGCGATAATGACGCCTTTGACTGTCTGATTCGGCTCGGCGAGCTCATCTTTCACATAGCCCATGTACCGTTGAATCTGACCAACAACTATATCGCTTACGCGACCTTTCTTTAACTCGACGACCATGAGTACGCTCTTATCTTTTGAGATCGCAAGAATATCGATTGGACCGGTGTCGCTTGGATACTGTTGACCCACCATCTCCCCTTCTTCTTCGTAGATGTCGTACGTCTTTCCTAGCTCAGTGGATTTCCAGTTTTGTACCAAAAAATCTTCGAGGTGCTTCTCGAGTGCGAAGACACTTGGATCTTCGATGCTCTCGTCGGTAGCGATGATGCCCGGTGGACGACTGCCAGAAAGCAACTTCCCGAGTTCATCTGCGTATTTCGTGACGTTGCTCACGGTTCCAATGGATCCGGCTGAATTCCTTAATGACTCACTTATCTCTTCTCTTGAAATTATGCGAGACAACCAACGAACGCGGCGACGATGCGGAAGGATCCCGCCTTTATGGTATTCGTACTCGCTCGTCACTTCGCCGGTGTAGTAGCTACCCTTGCCGTCGGGGCAAATGACCACATCACCAACTTGCACGCCTTTGGCGATCGTCCAAAGCATGCCGCATGCCAACCCTGCAGAGATTTTTGATTTACCTGGGTTGAGATCAATGTATTTTGGAATGAACTTCTTGTTAAAGTCGCGCCAGCTGTCGGGTAATTGTTGACTTAGATCTTCGTTGATACCAAAATCAGCACCAATAAAACTACCCTTATACGCTTCGTTCGCGCAGGCACTCTTTCGACCCAGCATGATGCGGTAGTAGTTTTTCATCTCCCGCCAACATAGCTGGTCTTGGGAGATCTGAAAAGGGTTTTAACGCCTCTCTCAGTTTAACGCCTTAGCCCCGTCAACCCATTCCCGTCTTTCACAAAGAATGATCGTTAATAGCTGGAAAATCTCTAAAACATTTAACATGGGCACGCCGTGGGCAACGCTTGGAAAGGCATACAAAACCCCTCGCTAGGAGGGGTTTTGTATTAGTCTTTTAAGCTTTGATAATGCGCGATCTCCTTGTCAGCTAGCGGTGGCAGATACTTTGCGACATCTGCAGCTCCCGCCGCTTCCCATTGCGCCCAGTCTTCTTTGTCGCCGATCACGCGAATATAATCCGCGCAGCCATCCACGCCCAAAGCGCCGCACTTTTTGCATTTGTAGGAGGTTTCGGTTGTAGGCATATGGGTTAGCGACTTAGATGAGTAAGAAATATCTCAACGGCACTTTAATCATCTTTCCGGTTTCATCGATGGTTAGATCGTTTTCTGAGATAGTGATTCCGTAATCGGCTTTTACTTTTTGCATGGTTTGAACAACCTGTTTGTTACCTTTTTCGCCCCACCCGACTTCCATAATGATCCGATTTTTCAGAGATACGACGAAGTCGGCGCCACCTTTTTGTGAATCATATTGCAGAGGAGCCTGAAGGCTACCCCCAAAACGGCGATAGATTGTAGCCGCAACGAGATCCTCCAATAACTTACCTTTGTTCTTTTCATATGCAGCGGAGCCTTCTACGACGCTAAGCAAGGCCAGACGCAACAATGGAGAGCCGAAGCAATACTTCGATGGTTTTCTTACCTTGCTCTCGGTAGACCCGTACGGAAAGACACGCAGAACAATCTCAGCCCGTTCTAATGCTTCTAGCACCGTTACCAATGTCCCGTACTTCAGTCCCAAGCTATCAGACATGTTTGTTGCCACCGTTTCATCGTTTGAAGCCAACAAGAGAAGGGCGCTGCGGATTTTAGAAACTGTTTCAGGTGAAAGTCTGGTTGTTTCAGTAATATCTGCCGAAATAACCTTGTCGAGTAAATTCATGGTGCGCTGATAGATCGAAGCCTCGTCTTTCAGACGCAGAGCGAACGGCAGTGTTCCCCGCTTAATGAATGTATCAATCTCAAAAGGGTCAATCGCCTTCCAGTACTCAGTAATGCGACCCTGAAGGGCAAGGAGCCTGTCGTAACAAGCTTGCCCGTCTTCCGCCTCAAACAACGCTGTGGCGATTTCTGTACCTAACCCAGCGATCGGATACTTTTCTGACTGCGAAGGGTCGATGTTCGTCTTCATGAGCAAGGACTCTGTGAAGTTCATCGGATACATCTTCTCGATCTGTGCACGTCTCGCAAGATCTGGAGTCGATTGCAATGATAATGCGGAAGAGCCGGTACAAATCACAAAGACGCGTCGTGATTTATCAAACACCGACTTCAAGACAGACTGCCACTTCTTATCAAAATGCACTTCATCGATAAGCAAGAAAACATCTTTCTCCAACCCTTCAAAACTCTCTCCGAGTACTTTTTCGTATTCCTTTAACGTCGTATAGAGATTTGATCCAAGAAGATTCACGATTTCATCAACGGAAATATACAAAACTTCTTTTTTCGCGGCAATTAGCTCGAAATAGATTTGAGCTAGGAGCGTCGTTTTACCGACGCCTCTTAAGCCGGGAATGATAATCAATCTCGATTCGCGGTTTTCACCTGAAAAATTCCGGATATATTCTCGGATACGTAAAATGATCCTACGCTGGATGTAGGGCTTACCCTGCTCATCCTGAACAAGCGACTTTAGCAATAAAGGCGCCCTGCTCAATTGGCTTTGAATATATTCGTTGATTTTGGGCATATTTTCTACACCCCTACATTAGCATAGAAAACCCATTTTGTATACCCCTACAGGGGAATAGAGAAATATACAGCCTATTTATTGGCTCTAATTAGCTAAATAAATAGTGGCTTTCTGTTTGACTTTTATCAGAGGCAAATAGAGATTTTGGTTTTTTGGGTTTTCGTATGCGATTTAGTTGTAACTTTTTCACGCGTTGTCCCCACTTGGTAGCGCTTGAGAGTACTCGGTCA
>CAZIQG010000048.1:0-8786 GCA_964541725.1 uncultured Gammaproteobacteria bacterium | reverse complement strand
TTGACACATACCTTAAATAGGCATGGAATAGAAAAGAGGCTCTTATTCCTATCTCTACTTATATGGACAACAAGAATAACAGCACAACAAATCAACACAGCTCCTCTACGGATATGTCCACCCTCGCGAATAAATCTCAGGAAACGATGAACGCGATCAAGCAAGAAGGCGAACGCTACATAGGCCAAGCCAAGGAACAATGGAATGACTTCAAAGAACAAGCTCAAGACAAGGGCAAGGAAGTCCGCGAACAATTTGATGAAGTAACACGCTCAGCTGATCGCTATGCGCGCCAAAACCCTTGGCACGTCGCTGGCATTGCCGCAGCCATTGGAGCATTAGCCGCCCTTGTTATCACCGGAGGCTGCCACCATCGTCGTCGCGATTAATCTTCACTCTTACCAACCTGGGAAGCTATATTTGAATCATATAGATTCCCAGGTTGTCTGTTAGTATGCCAATTCTCCAATTAGCCATAAAATATCTTCTCGAACGCACAGGTGAAGCCGTATCTTCTCGCGTGACACACGCCCTCGCTCCCGTGGCTCCGTACCTTCGCCAATTAAGTCTGGGGATAGGCTGCATCATCTTAAGCCTCCCGTGCTTCATGCTCACATTGTTATTTTTGACCGCCTCTCTCTTTCTACATCTATTACACGGCTCAGATTGGAGCATTCCTGCCCTTTGGACCTCTCTTGTGACCACCGTCGTAGGTGGAGGTTTTCTCGGTGCTGGCTTAAGCATCCTTAAGAAGAAATATCGTCCCAATAGTACATGAAAAGACACTGCTATGTCGGCTCGACCAGATATAATACGCAACAAAGCTAGAGAAACGAAACACGTAACGCACAACATCAAATCACCCCCCCTCCTCTCCTCATCTAGGGCTCGCATACCACGTTCTTTTTTCTCCCTAGAGTTGTCTGAGCAAGGAGACATTCCCCCGTTGCGGTTAAGTGGTGTTGCAGGGGGTGGCTCTGGTCCGCCACAAAGAGCATAGTAATGGCGGAATGCGAATTCTGTAGGGAGAAAAAATAACGTGGCATGCGAGCCCATAGCCAATATATCACCATCCAACCCCTACACCGATCGACCCAACCCCTCCAACCCCCCTTACCTTAAGGGTAGGACTATGAAGACGAATAAATACGGGGAAGCTATTCTACTTTAATATCAATCCTATCTTTTAAACTAGGAATCTTGCCAAACCATTTTGGTTTAATGGTGACTTGAGCATCATCAACCCCCTCAATCGATTTAAGGATCGCAATCGCTTCTTGCGGTTCTTTGCCCGCTACCACCGTTTTTTGTAAGCCAGGACTTGAAGGTGTAATCCGATACGCACCTTCGGCCTTAATTCGAACATTCGCCGTCTCTGTTTTGGCATCGGCAGATTGAATTTCTAAGATTAAACCACTGCCCGTAGACGGAGGAAGAAACTCACGTTCGCTTGGAATTTTCTCTTTCAATTTAAGGCGCACCAAAGATAGAAGATCTTCTTTTGGATAAAAGACCGCCGTAACATCAAGCTTTAGGGAAGCCAAGAACGTATCAGAAGATTGCCCTACCGACACATTCGTCTTAAAACGATCAGGTTTTCGGACTAAATACACAACCTCCATACGGCTCAAATCTCCCAGATCCGCTCCCAACGTCCGTTTTGCTTGCTCCAAAATAGCTTGGGTAAGCGCCTGCTCTGCTGCATCCAAATCCGCTTGCACAACAAGCTTGCCCGTCGTTGAACGAGGAGCGGCAGGAATAGGGGTAGGCGTGGGTGAAGCAGTAGACGTGGCCGGCGCCGTCGCCGCAGGAGCACTTACCGCTTGAAACGGACTTGTCGATTCTGCATAAATGTATTTTTGTAAATCCACAAACAAGCCTGGGATCGTAAACGTGGTTGGACCAATCACGAACTCTGCACCTGACTTATCGGCATAGACCGGAACTTCAATCGATTCCCCTGGCTGCAAACGGACCGTCTGATCAATGCGATAGAGTTTTTGATCCGCCGTCAGTAAACGTGTCGTGCGAATCAATGTCTGAGCTTTTGAGTACTTATTATAAATACGCACCGTTCCTCGCGCAGTAACCGTGACCGGTGTCGTTGGAGGGGCAGGAGGCGGCGTAACGGGCACAACGGGAGCCACTGGGACAAGCGGGAGGGTAGCCGTAACAGAAGTTCCCACGGGAAACTCTTGAATTTTTTCAAAGATCCCATTCACCACTCGACCAGGAATTTGTCCTGACTGAGGCTGACGAGCCACATCCACAACCCCTTCATAAGTAATTGGCGTACGTTTTGTCTGAACCACAATCGTTGCTCTGGCCGAAGACAACCACAAAACTGCCAGCACCACGATCACCGTGAAGGCGATAAAACTGTAGGCAATATTGCGATAAATATTCGTACGCGGTGCAGTCGGAAAAGAAGGAGCCGTAATCGGGACAACATGCGGACGACGAGAGCCACGTAAAGTCATAGAAAAGAACAGTCCTATAATAGCATATTTTTTTATACCGTCACACCTCTCAAAACGATCTGACCACTCCCTTCCCCTTCGCCCCTTCATCCGTCGATAAATCCGTGCTTAATCCAGGTTTTACGCGTCGAATTGTTTCGTTGACACGCGCATCCATCCCCTGAAACGACGTCTCGCCCAGTAAAGACGCAAATCTTCCCGCGTCAATCGCTTGAGGCGTAAGAGCAACCTCAAACCATCCTTCAAGTCCACGCACATTTTCTGGCATACGACCGACATTCCACGTCACCATGCGGGTCTTTTCGTCATAGACCATTGCTCCCGTCGCCCCTTCTGTTTTACCCGTCCAAGCCGCAATCGTGGGTAACACTGCTCGAATCGTCATATTGCGTACTTCGTGCAAACTCTTCTGCACCGTCCAATAGATACGATACGTCGTCGTCTTGCCCACCGTAGGAGGCAATGGACCAGAACCAAGCGGCGCACCTTCTTCAGAAAAATAGCGCGGCTCAACCACGACATCCGCATCCGTGCGATACGTAAAGGTGACGGGCTGAGAACGAATAAGACGCGGCGCACGCTCTCCAGTAACGGAAACCTGTGTTTGCGCCGCCACACGAATAAGAGCATCCCTTGTCCCACTCGTAACAGGTAACGTCAACCACCCAACATCAATCGTGCCACGCGCTCCAGGAGCAAGTTCCGCCAAGACAGCCATACGCGTCTTGTCATATCGGACGGTCTGCACACGAGATTTCGTTGTAGAGGCACCCTGTTTAGGATCATCAAATTCTTTCCAATCGATTAACGAGGTACCCGTAGCAGAACGCCCATTCACGACCGATTCAAGCTGAAGCGTAATCGCCACATCTTTAACGGCTTGAGTACTCACATTTTCGTAAGCAACCGTCGCTCGCATTGGCTCACCCGGCTCCAAGGAACGCGCTTCATCCCCTCCATTCACAATCAAACGCACTGTAAGATCTCCTGGCGCAATCGCAAGCCGCGCTTCACTCCGTGCCGCAACAAGCACGGCATTCTCAACACCCATGCGCCCTGTTTCTGCTTGAAATGTCGCTTCTCCACTTCCTCCTGAAACAAACACTCCTGGCAAGGTCGCTGTATAAAAAGATCCCGCCGCCAAGCTGCCAATCGGAAACAAAACCGTACGTCGCGCCAGATCCAGCTGAGTACCCGTAGCCATTGTTCCGGGAATAAACCCGGGGGGGAATGTAAGTTTTGCCACAAGCTGATCCAAAGACTGTTTTCCTAAGTTGGCAATCGCGTATTTAATCTGGGTTGGCTCACCTGCTAAAACGCGTTCTGGAAACAAAAGATTTCCCGCCAATACCGTCCCAGTGTAATGAATCGTTTGCAACGATGTTTGCTCAGAAACCGTCTCTGTGCGGTTGGCACGGTAGGTGCTCAAAACTTGAAGCACCGTTTGCTCTCCCAATGAACCTACAAAAAAACCTTTCACACGAATGCGGCCAGATGCCTGCGGCTGCACCAACCCTAGCTTCCAAATACGCAAGCCTGCATCGGTCGGCGCAGGTTCAAAAGCCGTGACCGTAAAGTCGGTCGGGATATTAAGCCGGATCTCAACATCCATTAATAGCTGAGGCTCTGCATTACGCCATACAAGTTCATACGTTTGCTCTTCTCCTAAAGAAACATCCGTCGATCCTTGCACCACCACCTCAAAGGCGGAAGAGTGCATCACAGCGCCTCCACCAAAGACCCAAAACCCACTCCAAGCCAACACCGTTAGCAATAAACACAACGCTCCACCTGCGGCAAAAAACCAGGCCATGCGCCATGACCGCGTCCGCTCAAACCGATCCAATTTAGGCACATGACCTTTGGCATCAACATAAATCGCTCTCAACCCACGATCAACGGCCGCGCGATCTTTTTCTTTTGTGAGCGTGTCTATTTTAGACGCCGCAGGGACTCGTTTTTTAAAGAACGCCATAAAATAGATTAAAGGCCAACTTCAAATAAACCCGCTAAAATTCGATCGCGATCCCAAGTGGCCGCAAGCTCAAATGGACCCTCAGAAGATTGGTTTGTCCAACGCGTTTGCCATCCCGGGGGAACCTGTACACGCGTATGAATATCACGATTCGCTTTTCCTGCCTGACTTGTCAAAAGGACCATATATGCCGCACGTTTTACAGAAGCACGATCCGTCACCTGGCCCTCTCCCGTACGCTGCGCCAAGTCAAAGGCCGTAAACGGAAGAGTATAGCGAAAACGGCTCACCCGTGTCTCCCCTGGACGCAATTGTAACCAACCCCCAAAGGCCGTCCTACCAAATTCCTGTGTCACCTCTACGTCGGCAACAGGACTAGACTCAGAAGTTACCAGACGTGCCACATGCGGATCTAGTTGATCCTCTAATAAAGGGACTTCAAATAAACTCGACGAAGGGGCTTCAAAGCCCGTCGCCTCAATCAAGCGAGAACCCGCAGGGACATACACACGTACATAGGAAACATTATTCGCCCCCTTAAATAATTCGCCCTTCACCCCCGCATGCACACGGGTCAAGGTAACCGTATCCGTAATTGTCCCATCCTCAGCAATTTCCACTTCATGGTCAACACGCTCCTGAATCGAAGTGTCCGTCTTTTGTCCTGCAATATTCGCCTCTACGATCGCCAGTGCATCCCCAAGTGTTGGTTTAAGCCGCCCGCTCCAATCATACCGCTCTACCAACTGCTCTTCCTCCGCTCGTGTCATCCACACCTGCACATCTTTAGTTTCAAGAGCCGTTAATCCTAGCTCCGCTAACTTCAACCAATCTTCACGAGAACTCGCTTTCAAACGAGAAAGGAGCTTGGGCATCAAATCTCCAATAATCTTCTTTGGTTTATTCTCCGTCTTGTCATACTCAAGCTCCACCGATTTCTGAAGTTCAAGCACGACATTGTCCGCACTCAGAGTTTTCCCGTACTCCGGCATCTCAATCGAACCCGTTACACGCAATAATCCCTCTAACAACGTATCATTAATGGCGATCACCCCATCAAGCGTTGGTTGCCCAGCCTGACTCCAAAACCAGCGAATCTTGTCGGCTGCCGCAGGAAAATCCGGAAACCAGTTCGCATCCTGAAATTCCCACCGACCGCCAACCAACTGCAAAGGACGTGGAGGAATAACCCGAGCACGTAATTGACTACGCAAATCATAAGGACCGCCACCAGGCACATAGATATTCGTAATTTCCCCCCGATCAAAGGTGACTTCAGCCACCGAACCCATAAATCCTCCCGTCGGACGCAATTCCGCATGGTTCTGGAAGACAAAAAGGTACGTACGAGGCGCTTCATGTCCCAGAGCCGTTTGTAAAAAGGCTAATAACATTTTCGCATCCTGAAATGACGAACGCCCCGCTCCCACCATCGAACGAAGCTCCGCCACCTGCCCTCGCAAGCCCACAGGCAAGGCCTCTGGCTCCACTTGCTCCAAAGATTGCAAGGCTTCCTCCAAAAGGGGTGAGGCGTAATCAAGATACGTCAAAAAAATCCCGATCCGTTCATCCGGCCGTAGCTGATTTTTATCTTCCAAAGCCCGCGAGACACCAATCGTAAGAAGTTTTGCCGCTTGCGATGTCCGTTCACCAGCCGTAAGCAAGGCTCGCGCACTTCCATACTGGGAACGGGTTTGCGGCAAGGCTTGCGCCAAGCCGAGCGCCATCGTATTCGCACGTAACAACGATTCGCGGGCCTGCCCAAACCGCTCAGACGCTTGCGCCCACGCCTCTACCTGACCAGACGGCGAACCTTGTAGGGCTGTTTGCACCTCGGATAAAGCAGCGACACTCTGCACCTTCACATCTCGCACCGAAGACCCGAACGAACGCGATAAAGACACCGCTCCCGCTGGAATAGACACAATCGCTAGTAAGCCAAAAAAACCAGCCATCACCCGCACCGTATGCAAACGGGGCACAAGCATCGGCACGTTCCAAACCTGCTTTATCTCTTGCGCCACTTCTCCCACCTCCTCTTCCACCACTTCTAAGCGCTCTATAACTCCCTGCTCGACCTGACCAACTTCTTTCGTCGCTCGATCAAACACACTCACGAACCGACCAACCCCCTTCTTAATACGCGCCATGACACCATATGACCCGCGATACGCCTCATCCGCATCCACAGACGTAAACTGCTCACGTACATCAACTCCCAAGACAGGCTCGGACTCAACGACCTCCTCAGGAAATGAGAAAGAAACCGCTGGGAGCTCATCTGGAAGCTCCGCCGATACCGCCAGAGGCACCTCCTCTTGTTTCAACGACCCCTGTGTAACCGCTTCCCATTTAATAAACGGCGCAACCAGCTTCGATAAAAGATTATAACGGAGAGAATACGCCACATCCGGATGCGCCGGCGTAAATTGTTCAAGAAAACAGCGTGGGTCAACCTCTTCGACCCATAAATCTTGTGTCGCAGACACCATCCCCTCTAACGAAGGAGGGATCTGATAGGGGGCCATCCATTCCCGCACAGTTTGTCCAAAAGGATCGCGCGAAGCCTCTACTATCGGACGAGCGGGAACTTGAAACTGAAGGATGTGATCACTCACGTCATGCGCCGAAAAACGCACTGGCACCTGAGAAGAACGTTGCTGTCCCTCAATAAAAGAGGTGACACCGCTTTTGTTAACGGCTCGAGAAGCCTGTAAATACCGCAATAATCCTTTATCTAACTCTATGACCGGATGGATAAGAGGCGCGCTTGGCACCTCCGGTACTAATTTGGTTGCCATCCGTGGCTCCTGCAAGGAACGTCGACGGATCCCTCGTCTCGCACGCTTAGAGATTCTCGTATCATCCAACAACGGGGTAGATAGAACACGCCCTTCTTCTTCTAAAACCTCAAATAGTTGGGTTTCTAACTGTAAAGACAGCTCTTTTGGCAAAGAACTTCTCCGTCCCGGCAAAGGTCGGGACACTCCTCGAGAAACACGGGGCATCAAACACGCTCGACCATCTTGCGATACCCTACTACCATCCGTTTTGCGCTTGCGCGCCAATCATGTCGCACCCGTATCCATTCAGCCGCAGACGCAACACCTTCTTTGGCGCGAGAAGGATCATCCAACACCTGTTCGAGCGCACGTATTATATCATGCTCGTCTCCATCCCGGAACCACGTCACACCTTCTTTCGGAAGCACCTCGCGTAAACACGCAATATCACTCGCAATCACTGGACATCCAAGCGACAATGCCTCAATTGGAGGAAGTCCAAATCCCTCATACGAAGAAGGAAAGACAAACGCTGTCGCCCCTTTATACAATCCCGCCAATTCCGCATCCGTCACTCGCCCCAAAAACTTGATTCTTTCGCTACCCATGGTTGCATATTGCGTATTGCGTGTTGCGTGTTCAATAAGTCGTTCCATAAACGCATCTTTCTCTCCCGCAATCAATAACGCATAGCCAGAATACTTCTGTCGAATCTTTTCCCAAGCCTTCATCAGCAAATCCAACCGCTTATGTGGATACGCGCTCCCCACATACAGTAGATACGGAGATGTTGAACACAATCGTGAATCAGCCTTGGAAAAACGTGTGATCCCCTCCCCTGTCACAATCAACGTAGTATTTTCGACAGGCAGACAGGCAGCGACTTCACTCGCTACGAATTCCGTCGGTACAAATATCTTCCCCGCCGTTACGACAGCGTGTCGCAACACCAAACGAAATCCTATCTGTTTAACCGTACGCGTAACAAATCCTTTCGTAGACACCTTGGCGCTCGTGGGTTGACGCAACAGCAAAACATCGTGCACGGTCACCACAAATGGCTTACGCATCCGCAAAGACACATTCCAATGCGGCACATGAATAAGATCCGCTCCAATCTCTTCCAAGACAGATGCCATTTTCACCTGTTCTTCAATGGAATACCAAGGAATATCCGCCACCACATGGTCGACACGGGGATGCCCCGCAAATGGCGTACCAACTAAATCACGTACAACGAGCGTATAACGTAAGTCATGATCCACTTCCAGCGCCGCGCGCACGCTTTCCTCAATATATCGACCAATCCCGCGGGTATTTCCCGCCCCCATCATCCGGGCATCAAGCGCAATATGCATAGAACAAATCACCTCTATCGTGAAGCGTCCATCGTAAATCGTCAAACCAATGACCCTCTAGACGTCTACCCCATCTTCCGCTAGGATACCCCCACTTAGCCATAGTCTTCAGAGTCGGGGCGTAGCTCAGTTGGCTAGAGCGCCTGGTTTGGGACCAGGAGGCCGCAGGTTCAAGTCCTGTCACCCCGAC
>CAZIQG010000047.1:0-8816 GCA_964541725.1 uncultured Gammaproteobacteria bacterium | reverse complement strand
ATTTGCGCCAATTCCAGGCAAATACAGCTAAAAACACCAAAGACGCTAACGCAGGAGCCAAAGCCCCAAAACTGCTCCGCTCCGCCACCGTCATCCATCCAGCCAAGAAATAGCCTGCAAACGGTAACGTCGTCCAGCTCAAAAACTCCCACGAGTGACGTGCAGACAAGGCTTGTCGATAGGTGATATAGGCAAAGATAAACGCAAGAAAAGGAGCGATTCCTAACATCAACGCCCCAGCAGCCGCTGTTACAGACCATATCCAAGAAGCTTCCGTCAAATCCGCTGCCCGAACCAAACCAGCCGCCAATGGTCGATCAGCTGCCAAAGACCCATGCGTCGCCTCGAGCAGTTCCGTTTTAGCCGCCTGAACCAAGACAAATAACGCTGTCACGATCGCTAGTACGAGAAACGCCAATAGATGTGTCCAGGTAAACGCATGCCCTTCTTTAAACAAAAAGGCACTCAACATCCCTAGGGTAACCACTCCAAACCCCATCATCACTCGCTGACGCCCAACAAACGATACAAACTGTTTTGCAGACCAACGCCACGTTCGAGTCAACTGGTAAAAGACGATCATCAACGATACCAACCACGTAAACACAGCAAATAACCATGTTCGACTCACATGCGCCTCCCCTCCAATCGCAAGCGGAAAACGCTCATACACCGCTCGCCAGGCGAATCCATCAATCTGCGCCGCAATAAATCCCTGACCCACAATCGTGTCTAATCCCGACCAAATGGGGACGTCCCCCACAATGACATTCCATCCAATAAACGAGGGCAGCAAGAAAAGCAGAGGGAATCCTAGATATCCAACGACTAGTCCCTGCACCAATTGCCAAGGAGCTCGCGGAGAAGCGGTGCGCCACCACGACCACGCTAGCCAGCCTAAAAACAGGATCCACGTCAGGACAAAGGCGGGCGGGAGCGTAAAGAACGGCAATACCCCGCCTGTCAGCAACGCGGTTAATACCTGCCAACCATTCGCAAAACCAATTTCATGAGAAAAACCCGCTCCTTGCAACAAGAAAGTAAAAACGGGAATAAAAAATAGCACAGGAAGATAGGAAGCGAGTCCCCCCAATGCAGAGACGAACGATACACCCCACAAACGGACACATACCCAGGCTAAAAGAGCTGTGAGCAAAAAAACCGTTCCGGGCCACACCAACAGCACGGTCATCACATCAAATGAAACCAGAGATGAACGCGCCTCCACCAACTCCGAAACAAATCCAACCACCCAAGATATCAATACAAGACGCGTCAAAAACGCACGCCAGCCTCCAAACCGACGCTCAGAAAACAACTCAAAAGACGCCCAAATCATAGGAAGAGAAATTGTTGTACAAGCCACGAAGAGGTTCGTGAAATCCAACCCAATGGTCCAACGGGTAACAACATATCCATAAGAACCACGATCAATAACAAGTTAGGTCCTTGCAACATAATCCACCGATGAACATTGGAGAAACGATACTCATCCAACACAGCCAACAATGCCTTCGATCCGTCCAACGGCGGAACAGGGATGAGATTGAAGAGCGCCAGAGAAAAATTCAGCAACGCTCCCACGGTCGCAAAAATCGTGAACAAATTGTTTGGTCCAAGTGAGGCGCCCACCGTACGTACAAGCACAATAAAGACCAACGCCAACAAAACATTGGAGACGGGCCCGGCCGCCGCAACTAAAACCGGACCTAATCGTCCAAACTTCAGCTGATACGGATTAAACGGCACCGGCCTCCCCCATCCAAAGCCTAATAGTAAAAGAGAAATAAACCCCAACGGATCAATATGCGAAGCAGGATTAAGCGTTAACCGACCTTCACGCTTCGCCGTCTGATCACCGAGCCAAAAGCCTGCTAAGGCATGCGCAGCCTCATGCACCGATAAAGAGATAACGAACACCGTCACAAACGCCACAAACACCCACGGTTCACGAAATAACAAAGAAAGGAGGTTCATATACGTATTGTGGCGAGTTCTCGCAAGATCGTCCACACCCTTGCCAAAAACCGCATCTTGCTCTATCCTTAGCCCATTCTCAGGTATTCGAGACCCATATACTCGATACCCGATACTAACTACTCGATACTTTTCTATGTCCCGCATCTGTCAACTCAGCGGAAAATCCGCAAAATACGGCAACTCCCGTAGCCACTCGAACATCGCCACCCGCCGCCGCCAAGGGGTGAATTTGCAGACCATCAAAATCAACGGCCAGCGCATCCGCGTGGCAACTCGCACGCTCCGCACGCTTAAGAAACTCGCCGCAGAAATGCACGCGGGACACGACCACGCAAAATAAGAAAAGATCTTAAGCAAATACACCCTGATATATCATCAGGGTGTATTTGCTTATAGCGTCCGCTCCTTTCCACGATACTTCGCTGTCACCGCCCCATCTTGCACCGCAAACTCGATCGCTTCACAATTATTCAATCCCTCCTCTTCAAACACCTCCTTTAAGGCATAGACAAACGCATTCTCATGCCCAAACGCTAATACTTTCACATCCTTTCCCTCACCCACCACCTGTTTCACCTTCTTTTCCGCCCAGCGGACTAATTTAAGTAAACTACGAAAGCGCTTTTCATACAGTTCGCGAGCGCTAACCGCTTCAGGCACGACGGCCTTCACCGCTTCACTATGCTTCAAAAAATTCGCCCCAAATGTTCCTTGTGGATCCGCCTCCACAATCGCTGCCCCCCGTTCAAATAGAGCCCGTGTTTCTGGATCAACAGCCCCCCAGTTGATCGTAGCTCGACCAGCCTTTGGGTTAAACATGTAGTCCAAGACCAAGTTCTTCGAATTGATCGATAAGGTCTCAAGGACGCGAATCTCCCCGCCCGCCAATTCTTTGGCATAAGAACTGTGCGTTTTATCATGCTGCACAACGGCAAACCCGCGCGTATGAGCCACCTGGCGATAGACATCCGCCGTCTCAATCGCGCGAGCTTCATTACTTGAGGCAAAGAAAATCGTATGCTGAACCGGATCAAGCTGATCAAAATAGGCTTCTGCTTCCTTAAAAGCAGCTTCACGACCTTCCGACGTCAAGTCAGGCGTAATCTGCTGCTCTGCCTCAAACGGCTTGGTTGGATTCTCTGAACCAGTAATTTCTGCATACGATCTATAGCCCGCTTTTCCGTGCCGTACATATCCTACCTTCAATCCTTCTGGTGATTCATGCATAAAATAGGTATTTATTTTAATAGACGTATAATGCCTTGGTCAGCATCAACCTCCACCTCATCTCCATCGTGTAAAAAATCTGTGGCTGTCCGCGTTCCGACGACGCATGGAATCCCAAGCTCACGGCTGATAATCGCCGCATGAGACAAAAGACCACCTTGGTTTATCACAATCGCACCCGCTTTATGACAAGCCTCAAACATCTCAGGAGAGGTTGTTTCGGCCACCAAAATTGCCCCCTTATCCATCTCAGCAATCAACTGAGGCATATTATGAAACGCTTCATAATCATACAGAATGACTTTCACAGTGCCACGCGCATAGCCTTTATTGGCACACATACCCTTTAAAACCGTCTTCCGCCCTCCATCAAGATCCAAAAAGGATCGACAAACCGATTCGGCTTGAGAACCATAGAGAATCTCAACCTCTTCTTTATGAGCGAAGAGGACATACGCCTGACGACGCTGGGCGATAACATCATTCGGAACCCTCTTACCTTCAAATAACGCAAGAATTTCGGCACGAGAATAGTGAGTAAGAATCTGGGGATCCACTTCAAATTGTCGACCGAGTACGGATAGGACGCCTGATAAACGCGTGTCCGTGCCATAAAAAACGGTATTTAAAAAAAGTCTGCCCGTATTTTTTATCTGTTCAAACTCACTCAAATGACGTTTTAACGTCGGATAAGAAGGAGATTCAAGAAACGCCTTATCCGTATAGAAAAAGTCGGTTTTTGAATAAAAGAGGAACAGCTCCGTAGCCAAATCCAAAAACAAACCGATATCCTCTTTCGTCAACTCAGGTTGAGCAACAAGTCGCTCAAACACCAAAGAGGCTCGTTGTTGATACTCCTCAAAGTCTTGCTTGTACTTGTTAAAGCGTTCTTCATCTACATAAAGCTCAAAACCATCATTCAACGTTTTTTCAACAACCTTCTTTGGCAAAAAACTCAGCCATGTACCTTGATACAACAAAAAGACGCAATCAAGGGATCGATAATGGCCGCTAATAATCTCTGCCATTAAAAACGGGACCCCTTTGATCTTGAATAACTGCTGATACGCATCTACTGAACCAATTTTCTCATCGGTCATATAAAGAAAGCCCTAATACCTATAAGCATCAGCCTATCACAAAAACACCCTTTCACAAGCTCAAACAACCATCCGGGTCTTACGCTAGACAAAACACCGAGGGTAGACTGTAATAAGAAAAAGGATCGGGACGTGTCCATTATCCACGATTATCCCCCTTGACAAACATCTCAGAATATGGAACGGGGTAAAGGAGACGAAGCGCCTTACTCTCAATTTTCTTTCTATGAACAAAGAGCCGATCGATAACAATGAAGTGCTGGCCACCGTCCAAGATATTTTGGTAGTAGTAAAGAACTTTTCGATAAAATTTAATAAAGAATTGGGATTCGTACGTAAAGACGTTAGTTCAATCCGCAAAGAAATGTCCGACATGCGCAAAGAAATGACGAAGGAGTTTTCCGCAGTACGCGGCGAAGCAGCAGACACGGCACTAAGCATCCGAGCCGAGATGCAAATCGGATTTATGGAGATGAAAGAAACAATGGCTACCAAAGAAGAATTAGCAACAACAAAAAACGAAGTCCTCAATCACATCGATCGATTCGTCGTCTTGCACAAAAAAGTTGAGAGTGAGGTCACGTCACTGCATTTACGCTGCGGGCGTATAGAGCATGCCGTAGAGATAAATTAACCACCGTTTTACAAAATCCGCTCCTTCGTCTTTTTAATAATCTTAAACGCCGCTTCCGCCGTATCCACCACATGAAAAATAGACATGTCTTCTGGGCTAATATACCGGTGTTGGTCCAACATGACTTGTTCAATCCAGGCTAAGAGCGGCTCCCAATAAGTCGATCCAACTAAAATAACGGGAACCTGATCCGACATCTTCCCCGTCTGAATCAATGTAAGCATTTCAAATAATTCGTCCATCGTCCCGAACCCTCCCGGAAAAAAGACATAGGCCTGTGCCGAAGCCGATAACATCACCTTGCGCGTAAAGAAGTAGTGGAACCCCATTGACCTACGTACATAGGTATTCTGTCGCTGCTCCATCGGCAAGGTGATATTGATACCGATCGATTCTCCTCCGCTTTCAAACGCTCCTTTATTCGCTGCCTCCATAATCCCAGGTCCACCGCCCGTAATCACCGCATTCCCATTTTTTCCACACAAAAATCCAAGCTCTTGAGCAATTTGATAATACGGATCCGACGGGCCACTGCGCGCACTCCCAAAAAACGTGACTTCATTTTTTAAATTTGCCAAAAACTCAAACCCTTCCACGAACTCCGCCATGATGCGGAAGATCTTCCAATTGATATTATCGGTAAAATTATCTTCGTGCTCAACCGGAACACACGTGTGATTCGCGTTACACAACCAATGCGTGAGGCGTTTTTGAGAGGTGGCCAGCTCATCGCCTCCCCCTGTCCATGAGGGAGAAATTTTACGAAAAGCGGCTGCCGCCATTTTCCCCGCCGAACGAATAGGACGTTTTGATAACATACGTGGCTCAGTGTACCACAAATACTCTCAGTATGCCGCTAGCGAATTTCTTCGACCAGCTTCCCATCCCGCACACAGATTTCTAAACGAGCAAGAAATGCCTCTAAGTCACGACGTCTCCAGAGCGGACCAAGCGCAATCTTATCTACCTGCCCATTCGGGACTTCAAACGTCAGTGTCTCAATCCCCCATTCCGGATTCAATCCTTCATGTACAAGCAGAACCTTTTTCATGTTTTGAAACAGAACCTTGCGCCGTCGCGCCAGCCATCCATCAAATACAAGACCTTCGGATTCCAAAATCAAATATTCACTGGCCGCACCCACGACATACGCAAGCATGCCCAACAAAAACAAGATAAAGATCGCCTCCAAATAAATAGAACGATCTGTTATATGGGTGACAATCCAAAGAAGTGCGAATACAACGAGAAACAAGCCACTTAAAATCCCACCCCCCAGAGACAAAACTCTGGCATGAATACGAATCATATATAAATGATCTCATACAAAAAAGAAATTCGCCAACAAAAAAGACCCGCCGAAGCGAGTCTTTCCTCATTACATCACTGCTTCTTTGGCAGCTTTTGCAACGCGGAACTTAATGACCGTCTTGGCCGCGATCTTGATCGCTTCACCCGTAGCTGGGTTGCGACCCATGCGAGCTGGGCGCTTGACCTTTACGAGCTTACCGAGACCTGGGATCACGAACTCGCCCTCTTTCTTTACCTGGCCATAGGCCATTTTCACGAGAGCCTCCATCACGGTCACGATTTCTTTCTTGGTGCGGCCAGATTTAGCAGCCAACTCCTGAAGGAGCTGAGACTTGGTCATGCTCATAAAATAAAAGATACATCAAACCCTATAAGAATAAATGAGGACGTACAGATTTGGATGAAGAGCGAGGCGCGCTCGAGGAGCGGAGTAAACCGTATTGAACATACGGCGTCGAGCACCAGAGAGAGCAACAAAGCTATTCGCCAAAGATTTACGTACTGAAAGAGCGAATGTAACGGGTTTGCAGGGGTATTATGCAACCTCTGTCTTAAACACGCAAGAAACACGGGGAGATTGTCAAGAGGAGACGTGGCAAAAAACTTGAACAAGGATAAAAAAGAACGACTCCAAAGGGAAATTGCCAATGAAGTCGCTTAAGATGAAGTCACGAGAATTGTGCACGTCTGCGCAAGAACCATATGAACAGGGTAGATCCACCGACAAATAGGATAGCAGCCGAGAGAAAATAAGTATCACGAACCGCATGCAGATAATCAGGGATATCAGACCATAACCCGATCAGGAGAAACACCAGAAACGCACCAACCCTCACGACAAGAGATTGTAGCGATCCATAGGTCGCACGGTACGCACTCTCGATACGACTCTGCACGAACACCGTCAACGCTGGCTCAAAGAGGCCACGCGAAAGACGCCAGGCGAAGAGCATCACAGGCATGAGCCAAGGCCCCATAAATGGAAAGGTAAGCAAGACCAGAAACAAAAGAACCATTCCCAGAAAGATACTTGCTACAGGCTTGTCACGAAACCATCGGGTAAGATAGCCGCCCAACGAGAATCCGAGAGCACTCAGAGTCCAGACGATAAGAAACCAACGAACACCATCGCGCTCGAAGGATACCGCCGCCCACTGAAGATGCACGACCCAGTAAAGGACGAAAAGCACGCCAGCGACCATCGCCCAACGCAGAGCAGGCGTCCGACGGAGTACCTTAATTCCCTGGTGCAGCGCCTGCATCTCCGGCAGACGATGCTGTACCTCCACTTCCCCACGACCACGCATCCACAGATAGGTAACGAGGCCGGAACAAGCGATAAACGCTGCAGCCACAAGCCATTGGCTACCAGGAAACATCACCAAACAAGCAGCACCCAAAATTCCACCGATCCAGAGAGCACCCCCTCTATAAACAGTAATACGACTCACTGCAACCGCATATTCCGCGTTGCGACCCTCTGCAGTCATGGCATCCTTGAACCAGGCCTCATCGGCACCTGTCATACAGGCATTGCCTACGCCCGCGATAACGAAGAGCAGAACGTCGACAGGAAAGGACCGCGCCCAGAACACGAGTCCCATGCCGAGCGCCCACAAAGCGGTACCGTACAGCAAGGAACGCACACGCCCGTACTTATCAGCGAGAAAGCCGGTCGGAACCTCAAAAAGAATCAAGGTCAACGAATAAATGGCCTCGACAAGAAAGATCTGACCATTGGTGAAGCCGAGAACCCCGCGCTGATGAGGAATGTAAGAAGTGGAGAAGACTCCCAGGGCAACTGCCACCAGGATCGAGTACACAGCGAACACTTTATCTGCACGCATAGCCATAGCCTCCTTACCATCACCGAGACGGCGTCCCATCCAATCACGAAAAGAAGAAACGGGTCAAGTCACCTGGATCGGTAAAGACAATCGCTCCGCCACAATCCGCATAAATCCTTCAATACTCGAAGCCCGTGCCTCCAAACGACCAAAACGCGAACGAACCGCCGCGAGTTCGACATCAAACGTTTGGCGAAAAGAAGCCAAGTCATCCATCATTGCGACGGCCTTATCTTTGACTTCCGCAACATCCCGCTTCACGGTCGTGAGATCCTCTTTCACAGACCCAATCTCCATGCGCATCGCGAACAACTCGGCCTCCGTTTTTTCAAAACGTCTATCAACAGTATTAAATCGCTCATCCACATTCGTAGAAAATTGATGCAATACCGATAAGATATCCTCCAACGTAACAGACTCCGAAGAACGATTTTTCATAAAAAATAAAGATCAAAAATTAAGATACCACCACCTCATACCCCGTTCCATATTCAAGCCATTTTGTCAAGGGGTTGCAGAGTCTCTATAAACCGGTTATGCTCCGCCCATAAATGAGGATTCGTTGGGCTATATGCAGAGCATGTAGCCACTCCTCGTCTCGGAATAATAAGGGCCGAACCCTTCTTTATTCTCTCAACTCGTCGGGCTATAGCGCAGTTGGCTAGCGCGCTTGCATGGGGTGCAAGAGGTCGTGGGTTCAAATCCCACTAGCCCGAC
>CAZIQG010000046.1:0-9055 GCA_964541725.1 uncultured Gammaproteobacteria bacterium | reverse complement strand
GCGTGGAGTCTTTTGGATGCGTTACGGCAAGATGTGACGAGTCTCCAGGAGACGGTCTTCGGCGAACATCGGGAAACGGGTAAAGTATTATTTGTGATTTTGACCTCAGATAAGGGGTTGTGCGGAGCATTGAATCAACAATTGATTCGCACGCTCTGGCGTTCAGAGCGTTGGAAGGGGCTTCCTCCTGAGGGGCGTGCGCTTATAACCATCGGCAAAAAAAGTTTTGAAGCCGCCACGCATGCAGGGATCACACCGCTTGAGCGATTCGAAGGATTAAGCGAACAAATGACTCTGGCAAAAGCTCTCGCCGTGATAGATAAGATTCTAGGCTACTGGGAACGAGGGGAGGTAAAAGAAATCGTGCTCGTCTCTCCACATTATGTAAATCCCTTCGTTTTTCATCCGACGCTTAAGACCTACCTCCCCTTCACTTCGGACATGATCGAGACGCATGCAGTCTGGCGCGGGGACGGAGCCACCGCTTCAGCGGATGCGATGCCTATCGACTTTCATGAGCCAAGTAAAGAACGGGTGCGCGAAGCGCTCGCGATGCAGCTCATTGAAACCCTTTTTCTCCAGGCCTTTTACGAGCTGAAGGCTACGGAATACTCTAGTCGTATGGTCGCCATGAAAAATGCGACCGAGGCAGCTGATGAAATGGTTCGCTCACTCACCTTGTCTTATAACAAAGCCCGTCAGGGGGCCATCACCCAGCAGCTCGCCGAGCTCACCGGAGGTAGCCTTGCTATCGAATAATCTCTTATGTCTACGCAAAAAACGCATCCTAAAGGTCATATTGTACGCGCTGTGGGCGTGGTTGTTGATGTGGCGTTCACAAACCATGTTCCAGAGCGATATTCGGCTTTAGTTGTAAGTGGAGTTGAGCCCAAGCTCGTCCTTGAGGTGCAGTCTCATATGGGGGCGGGTGTCGTTCGAGCTATTGCCATGTCTTCCACCGATGGAATTTATTCCGGACAGGAAGTAGAAGATACGCTCGCACCGATCACGGTTCCCGTGGGGGAGGCGGTTCTTGGACGGGTGTTTAACGTCACGGGAGAGGCAATTGATGGAAAAGGCGAAATCAAAGGAAAAAACGTTGAGCGTCGCTCTATTCATTCTGCACCACCATCATTTGCTGAGCAGAGTGGAAAGGCCGAAGTGTTTGAAACAGGGATCAAGGTCCTTGATCTCCTCGTCCCATTTATTAAAGGAGGAAAAACCGCGTTATTCGGTGGTGCGGGTGTGGGAAAAACGGTCATCATGCAAGAATTAATCCATAACGTCGCCATGGCGCATGGTGGATATTCCGTGTTTGCTGGGGTCGGGGAGCGTACTCGTGAGGGAAATGATTTGATCCGCGAAATGCACGAATCAGGGGTCATCGACAAAGTGGCCATGGTGTTTGGACAAATGAATGAACCACCAGGAGCACGTATGCGCGTAGCCTTTTCAGGTCTCACAATGGCAGAAACATTCCGCGATCAAGGCAAAGATATTCTGATGTTTATCGACAATATTTTTCGCTTCACGCAGGCAGGGGCAGAAGTTTCCGCCTTACTCGGTCGTCTTCCATCTGCCGTGGGCTATCAGCCAACACTCGCTACGGATATGGCGCAGTTGCAAGAGCGCATCACCTCTACCAAGAAAGGCTCGATTACCTCCGTGCAAGCCGTGTACGTCCCTGCCGACGACCTTACGGACCCAGCTCCTGCCACGACCTTCGCGCACTTGGATGCAACGATCACGTTATCGCGTAAACAGGCCTCTATGGGGCTGTATCCAGCC
This sequence comes from uncultured Gammaproteobacteria bacterium, assembly GCA_964541725.1. GTDB lineage: Bacteria > Patescibacteriota > Patescibacteriia > 2-12-FULL-60-25 > 2-12-FULL-60-25 > JAGOUY01. The sequence goes on along the minus strand of CAZIQG010000046.1, from coordinate 7,267 downwards.
GTAGATCCACTCGACTCTACGTCGACGGCTTTAAAGGAGAATATCGTGGGAGCGGAGCACTACGAAGTAGCGAATGGTGTTCAGCGCACCTTGCAACGCTATAAGGAGTTGCAGGATGTGATTGCAATCTTGGGGATGGATGAATTGTCAGAGACGGATAAGCAGGTGGTGACGCGTGCGCGTAAGATCCAGCGTTTCTTGACCCAAAACTTCTTTGTCGCGGAACAATTCACCGGTACGCCGGGTCAGCTCGTGTCGCGTGCCGAAACCGTGCGAGGGTTTAAGGGTATATTGGCGGGAGAATTCGATCACATCCCCGAGCAGCACTTCTACATGGCGGGAACGATTGATGATGTTATCCAGCGCCATGCTAAATCGGGCAGTTAGCCTATGCATGTTGTCATCCGTACTCCCGAGGCAGAAGTCATCGCCACAGAGGCCGTCTCTGTGAGTCTTGTGACTGAGCTTGGAGCGATGCAAATATTTCCCGGTCACGCCTCATTACAAGGAACGATCTTGCTTTCGCCTTTACGTATTGAAACGCCAACGCAAGAGGAGGACTTTGTTGTCCAACGCGGGTTTGTGATGGTCGACCAACAAAAGGACGAAGTCGCGATCATGGCCTATGTATGTGAGAAACGCGCCGACATGAATCTTCAAACGGCGAAGGAATACCTTCAGGTTTTACTAGATGCCTTACAAGCTCACGAATCATTAGGAAAGTATCAGTTGCTTCATTTAGAAAGTGAAAAAATCGCCACTGAAAAGAGACTTGAGGTCCTACAAACAGAAACGAAATAGGACAATTGTATCTTCTTTACCCAAGGAGTAAGCTTATACTATATGAAACGCCTTGCTATCCTCTCCCTCGCGCTTGCCGCCATGGGAGCCGGTTGTTGGTCTGCTGAGCCTGCTACTAGCCCCGTTGTTCCTGTTCAGCCGCCTGTGATGGAGCAACCTCAAGGAGGGCTCCCTACGCCCACGCCGGAAGAAAACCCTGCCATGATGCCAAGTCCTACCTCTACCCCAGAGAATCCAGCGATGGCACCGGTCGCTCCAACCCCCAAGCCTACGCAACCAGCCAAGCCACCCGTGGATGAAACGGTGTTTGCGCTCGTAGAAATGAGTGAAAATGGCTTCAAACCCGCCCAACTCACGATCAAGAAAAACACCATCGTCCGCTTCAAGAATGTTGGAACAACCGGTATGTGGCCAGCCTCAAATCCACATCCAAATCACACGGACTATCAAGACTTCGATGCACGCCGCACGGTAAAGCCAGGGGAAGTATATGAGTTTCGCTTCAAAAATGTAGGCACATGGAGCTTTCATGACCACTTGAGCCCAGGACTCATGGCTCGCATCGTGGTGCAGGAATAATCCATCAAAAGGTTAACAGCACAGAGGAGAAACCTCCCTGTGCTGTTTATGTTATACTGAAAACATATATGAAAAAATTTGTAAAAATGTTCTTTACGGTGATGGCGTTAGGTGCACTCATTCCCGGAATTGGTTCAGCGGGAGCGCCAGTGCAGCCCATACGACTCGAAACATCAAGAGTTGTTTCAAAGATGGGACTGAAAAAGACGCATCAGCTTCTTCACCTCCTATCATGCAGTGACAGTGTGTTTAGCCTTTGGCAGCAAAAGAATCGTGAAGAACGTCTTGTGATAGAGCGTAGTAATGTTCGCGGCTCAAGAACCATTGAATACGCCATGCCCAAAGACCAAATCTTTGCGGGCGGCCTACTTAAGTGCGTAGATAATAAACCATATTTTCTCCCCCTGACAGTAAGTAATAAAAAGTATTTTTTTATTACTTCTGATATGCGGCTTTCGGAGTTGCGTGCCACTCCTACCGCATCTTTGACGGAGCTCTATGGAAGGGTGCCGCTAGAGCTGATGGAAAAGACCTATGGGATTCGCCAAGTTCCTGGGGAGATAAGTCGTTTTCCTTCAGAGGTACAGGGCAGCAGCAAGGTTATCTTTCAAAACGCCGAAGGAAGGCTAGAGGGGCTAAACCCACCTTGGTTTAGAGATATATCGACATATTACGCCCCAGGGGATTTAGTGTCTGTAACGTTCTATAAGCATCCACAAGGAATTTGGATCCAAGAGATCGTGGACGCATCAAGCACAGGACTGTTTTTTGAAGATGCGTTGAAGCGCAATGTCCAATACTATCGTGAAGTTGGCGGTTCCTACGAGCAAATTCCAGCGGATAACCTCTCTTGTGAGCAAAAAGTCTTTATCCTCTTAGATCCGAATGACACAAATGGAATTGCGGCGAAGGTTGTAAATCATACAAAAGACAATGACTCCTTTTGCGGTGGGACAACGCGTGCCGGAAAAAAGGTACTGCTTCACCGGCTCGTACAGGGGAGCGAAGAAATGGTGACGGGGATATACGCCTATGATACGCGTTTTTTGTCCAGTAATCACATCACTGTAACCTTTGCCACCAAGCGGAACGGTCAGATAACCCTCTGGAACTCAGTCATCGAGTTGCGGGCTTACTAAGATCTAAAAAGAACGGGTACTATGCCCGTTCTTTTTAAGTCTCACGGAGCTACTGTTTCAAAAAATCCTTCATAAATGAAAGCGCCTCCTCTTTTGTCGTAATTCGTCCCTCATCTCGCTCATTCTCCGTCATGCGGATAAGTTCACCGATGCGTGGCCCGGCCTTCACGCCTAGCGTCATCAAATCTTCTCCACGCAACAACGGTTGAAGAGGGGATCCCTCCGCCTCTAGCTCCTCGGCTGCCTTTGCGAGCATGGCTCCATCCTCATAAATAGGATCGTCCGCTTTCGGAAGTGTTCGTCCACGATAATCTGCTTCAGAAATTGCGAGCAGGACGCGCCACGACATCGGATGAATGCGTTGTAAGAGTTTACGCACAACATTTTTATATTTGGCGGGCGACCAATGCTCCTTCTCGGCTTGCAGACGAAGCATGCCAGGCTTTAAATGCTCACGAGCAGCGATGATAGCAGCATGCGTCGCATCCTCCCCGAAGCAGAACCGAGCCATAAATGATTTGGTTGGCTCAACGCCTGCGGCTTCATGTCCTAACGAACGGATACGTATCACTCCTTGCTTGGGCGCGAGTTCCGTGGTCGCAGGTTTACCTAAGTCATGACATAGTGCGCCTAACATGATGTGTAGGCGTTCTTCCTTGGAAAAATCTCGTTGCCGAATGATATCCGCAGCTCGATCCACCACCATACAGGTATGAATCCAGACATCACCCTCAGGATGCCATTCCGGATCTTGTTCAACATGGATGGTCGCCTGTAACTCAGGCGCATACTTCTCCAAAATCCCAAGTTCTCGTAGGTAGACGAGTCCCGTTGAAGGAAATTCCGCCTTGAGAAGCAGCTTTCGCCATTCTTCTGTGATCCGTTCAGGGGGGAGATAGTCCAGCTCTCTTCGTTCAACCATGTTCCTTAACATCCGCACCGTGTGTTCGTCGATGGTTAAATGGAAACGAGCAGAAAATTGGACCGCACGATAGACGCGTAACGGGTCTTCTCCAAAATGGTTCGCATCTACCATTCGAAGAGTATTTGTTTGTAAATCTTCCACGCCATTCCAAGGATCAATCAACTCACCCGTCAAAGGATCAAGCAGGATTGCATTCATCGTGAAATCACGCCGCCGTGCCGCCTCTTTTGGATCTAAGCCAGGATCGCCCGCAACCGCAAAATCTTTATGGCCAACCCCAGTCTTCGATTCACGGCGAGGGAGGGCGACATCCAATTCGTATCCATCGCCGAGCGAGATTTTAAACACGCCGAAGGCACGGCCCACCAGGTTCACTTGTCCGGGGAAGAGAGTATTTAAAAGGGTTTCAAGAGCGACAGCCTCCAGTCCGTACACCTCAATATCTGCATCGGTTGGCGAAAGGTGTAAGAGCAGATCTCGAACAAAACCGCCCACCAAGAGGGCGCGTGGGTGAGAGGGGATAGGTGAATTAGTCGCCTGAACAGCGCGAGCCACGGCCAAAATAGCCCTTACAATGAGAGGATTTTGCGCCTGCAGGCGAGTGAGAAGGGGTTGGCCTTGCTCTATCATGGGGTGACAGTATCAAACTCCCAGTCTTTTTCCAATCGTGCGCTTAAGATCCTCTAACCCTTCACCCGTCACCGCCGAGACAAAGACGGGCGTCTTATCTTTATATTTTTTGAGGAGGGTTGCTTTGGCCACGCGTTTTACCCGGTCAACTTTGTTAAATACGTAGATAGACTGAGCATCCTCTAGCTCTAATTGCGCTAATACCCCTTCCACTTCCGCAATCTTCTCGCTCATATACGCATCACTCACATCAATGACATGCAGCAAAAGATCAGCCGCAACCGTTTCATCAAGCGTCGAGCGAAAGGCTTGGATGAGTTGCGGAGGGAGGTCTTGGATAAATCCAATCGTGTCAGAGGCAAGGACGGGCGTTATTTCTGGTACGGCCTCTTCTTTTTGAGGAGATCGTGGAATGAGGATCTTCCCTACGCGTGTATCCAGGGTCGCAAACAATGCATCCGCGACGTACGCACCCTTACGTGTCAGTGCATTCAAAAGCGAAGATTTACCCGCATTCGTATACCCGACGATCGAGACGGTTTGCAATCCTAAACGCGCGCGTCGATCACGATGGAGTTTGCGCGTACGCCCAATTTTTTCCAATTCTTTCTTCACATGTTCCGCCTCCTTCGTAAGGTGGCGCTTCATGAGTTCCGTGTTCGTTTCTCCTTGCCCACCACGTACACCCACCCCTCCCACCTGTTGCATCATCTCCATACCCATCCCAAAGATGCGAGGCCCCATGTGGTCGATGGCTGCCAGCTTGATTTGAAGTTTTGCCTCTACCGTTTTGGCATGCTGTTGAAAAATCTTCAAAATTAAATCCACCCGATCCCAGGCCACAAGCTTATGCGGCCGCAATTTCTCATTCAACTCATACATTTGCCGCGGCTTAAGCAAGTTATTCACGACGATCAAGGTCGCTTTCTCCGCTTTTGCGAGCGCAATCAACTCATCAATTTTTCCAGGTCCAATATACGTTCGATAGTTCGGCGAATCTTTCTTTTGCAGCAATTTAACCACCACGATGCCCCCAAACGTATCCGTCAGCGATTCCAATTCCAACAACCGCCGCTCCGCAATCTTAGGATCTGTGCGCGGCGGGACGACATCAATGAGAATCGCGCGTGGTTTTAGGGGAGGCATGAGATGGGTCTTCTAGTAAGCGGCTAAATTTGGTGAGAGCAATGCGTAGCTCTTCACGTTCATAATCTGTACGTAGGTTTGCAAGGAGGAGGTTGAGGGTAGATTCAGGATCTTCATCAAAGCGCACAACGTACTCTTGAAGGGTTGAACGTTGTTCGGGAAGCAATAGTTCCCAGCCAGTTATTTCCCCGCGTACAGTATAGGCGCGAAAAGCAGCTTCCAGAGCGTTAATCTCTCCGATTTCCAGTGGAGGGAGAGAATCTAGTTCTTGACGTTGTTGAAGGGCTTCCAAAGAACTAGCAACTTCTTTATTTCCTGCTTTCTGCTCTTGATCAAGTAAATCAATTACTTTTTGCAGTTCATCAATACGTCGTTGATAAGGAAGGAATTCACGTTTGACGTGAAGTAGTGCTGCTTCCGCCAAGGTTACAGATCGACTGGCTCGGTCCATTCGTTGCCACAAGTGCTCCACTCGTTCATGTAGCTCTTCTGATTGACGGCGTTCACGTAAAAAACCACGCAGTGCTTCAATAATGGCTTTACGCCGTTCATCAATGATGGGGAGTGATAGAGCTTCTCGCAAGGAGGGTGGTGCTTCGGGAGAGCGAGCAAACCGGCGGACATCATCCTCTACGGTTTTTATGGATTCTGCACTCCGGGGATCAGCGCTAAAACGCGCGTGAAATACCTGTTCTTCGCAGGCACGCATGACAGCATAGAGGTTCCCCGCCTCTTGCTGGATGTCGTGGATACGTTTTTTGAGGATGGCTTTTCTATCTTCTGCTTCTTGCGCACGCACCCGTGAGAGGCGTGCATCGGCTGTTAGCTGACCGGCAGTTGTCTTAAGACGTGTATGCGAAACACGCTCTTGTCGAGCGGTATCATTATCTGCGTGAGAAGCAGGATCAAAACGCGTTTCTGGAATGGGGCGGCGAGGAGAATCTTCGAGGGGCATAGGATACTAAAAAGATAACGTATTTAAACTTATATGTCATCTAATAAAAATCTGGTATACTTCTTTCAGCTATGAATTTTAAAGCCCTGCGCTTCCTTGCGCCTGTTGCTGCTCTTTGTTTATTCGGTGCCGGCTGCTTCGGCGGCACGACCGCAACCCCTGCCACAGGCCCCGACGGAGGGGTCTTCCGTACCAAGACCGACGTCTTCGGTCCTGGGATAGAAGTGGTTGAGTGGAAACAGCTCAAGCTTCTCAATTTAAATACCAAATTTGGCAGCATTGCCGATGTCGGGACGGCTAGTGCCGCCTTCGATCCTCAAGACCCACTCACGATGTATCTTGGTACCATCCAAAATGGGCTGATGTTTACGTCGGATGGGGGAGAATCCTGGCAATCCAGCAAAGGCTTGTCCGTGGGCCGCATAGAGTCTATCGCCGTCAGTCCAAAAGATAAATGCGTCATCTACGTCAGCCGTGCCAACCAAATTTTCAAAACCAAGAATTGTGGTCGCGATTGGGATCAGTCCTTCTTTGATGGTCGGGTAGACAAGCGCTTTACGGCTCTCGCGATTGATCCAAAAAACGACAATATCGTCTACGCCGGTACCAGCGATGGTGATCTCTTCCGTTCCGATAACGGCGGAGCCGCCTGGCGCGCCACCTATCGCGTTGAAGGCATCTTCATCATGAACATTGTCGTCGACCCACACGATTCCAAACTCGTCTACGCCGCTAGCTGGGGCTCAGGGGTCCTCAAGAGTACTGATAGCGGCGCCAGCTGGATCTCGATTCGCAAACCCTTCCAAGACTTCGACCGCGCCCGCTTTCCTCGCGCCGTTGTCCTTGATCCAAACGTCGTCAATCGCGTCTACCATATCTCTCGCTACGGCATGTTAAAGAGCGACGACGCCGGTGCCACATGGAACCCCGTCACCATCGCGAGCCCTAACAATACGCTCGATATCCGCGCCATGGCCATCCATCCGAAAGATTCCAAAAAGCTTGTTTACGCGACAGATACAAACATCGCCTTCTCCAACGACAGCGGTGTCACCTGGACCTCCCGCAAACTCCCCACCACCCGCGGCGCCT
>CAZIQG010000045.1:0-9180 GCA_964541725.1 uncultured Gammaproteobacteria bacterium | reverse complement strand
GCATGTCGAGTCCGTGGCAGAATGTATATTAAGAGTCCTTATACTCAGGGTTCAAACTCGAACTGGGCAATCTCAAGCGGTTCAACCATGTCGGAGAGCTCATCGAAGCCGTTCATCAGCAGATCAACTACTACAACAACCGACGGATACACACTGCTCTCAGGATGCCACCGACCATCTTCAGACAGAAGCAAGAACAGAAAACGATGGCTCTCGCCATCGCCTAAATCCATCTAATTTTCTAACGTTCAAATCGAGAAACAGTGTCCGAAATTTGGGGGACTTGCCAATGAGCCTGTTCTAAAATAGGGTATAAAACGTCTTTCATAAAAAGATATAGATATTTGATGTATGAAACTCTACTATTCCACAGAGGTAGCCTCTTTACCGGAAGTTGTCTTTTTTGATAAAGCGAACATCCGGCTTACACAATTTACGCTGGTCTTGCAGCACTCGTCTGGTGCCTTAGGATTTGATCGCGAAGGTGGAGCATTAATCCTCACCGCCTTGCTAGGTGATAGTCTCATTATCGAAACACAGCCTACCCCACGCTCTTTATTAATTCCAGCCGAGAATATTTCGAGTAAAACAATATGTGGACTTGGGTACCCGATATTGGTTTGCTCGTATCCTACTAGTGAGCTTAAAAGAGAGCTTGAAAAAAATGCCCAAAATAAACGTCTACAGGCACAAAGCATCATTCTGCAACGCCACGGGCAAGAGGCTAAGCCCATGGCACAAACAGTCTTTGATGATTGGCTGGCAGCGGATAAGTGTATAAAAGCATCAGTTCTCGCGTTTTGTATAGGGCAAAGCAAATGCGTCTCTCTTTGGGATTTTAGTGATAAAGGTTTTTACGGGAGAGCATTCTTCTCCACCTCTGAAGAAGGGGAGGCGTGGGTACAGGATCGTTGTCATGAAATACCGTTAGAATGCCAAAAAGTTAACGAAAAAGATTTTCCTTGTTGGTAAAGATATTGTATATGGGACATCAAATAACGTTTTATCTGGATAAAGAAGACTCCTCTGCTCTCGAGGCGCGGTTGCGTAGGATGGGTCCCTTGGTTATTCTGCATCGTCGTTCAATGACGGGTCGCCCGCGTCAGCTTGCTTCGACAGATCTTTACGAAGAGGGTCAATCCAATTTATTTTATTGTTTAGTAAGGCCGGAAGACCTCGACAAGGTGACCATGGAATACGTGCCAGCTCAAAAACATTGGATGATAGATACTCTGCGTTCACCGATCATAGAGTATGATCGGTGTTACACGGACGAACGCCTGATCCGAAGAGGAAGAATGTATTATACGGATGGATTCTATGATGAAAAAGAAGAATGGAAGGAAAAGACGACAGATTATCTCACATGGGCAAAAAAGATTCTGATGCTTGGCAAGAAAACGCTCGTAAGAGATGGGCACGACTATCTAGGGCCAACCGCTTCAGATTTAATTGCGCAAGGAAAGAAAATAAAAGAATAAAAACGACCCATTAACGGTGAAGACGGTTAATGGGGGAAGGGAGAAGGAGGTTGTTTAGAAGAAGCGGAGTTTGTACCGGGGGTTTGTTTCAAGTTGTGTGCTGGGGAAGAGAGCGCATCGTAGGAGGTTCATACGCCACGGCTCAATCTTGCCGAGGGTCTTGAGTGCCTGGTTCGCATCAGGGAGTTCCTGAAGAAGTCTTACGAACTCTTTTTGTGCCTCTCGGTACATCAGGCGGTATTCCAGGTATAGGACTCTGGCATAATGTCCATACGCGACCCCAAGCACCAAGAAGAACTTCATCTGCATATCTGGAGGGACGCATCGCAGAATCACGATTTGGAAGAACGGAAAGAAGATGGCACCGAGAGCACCAAACTCGAACGGTGAGGTACAGCTATCCCACACATTCCAAAAGGCACGATAAAGATCCGTGACCTGTCGACAAAGCGGATCAGGCAATTTGTTGATTGCTGTGGAGTTACCCACTAAACAGGCTACTGGATCCCCGGCTGTCATCATCGCCCCCCTGTCTCCGTTCACCGTGAGGAGAACGGATTTCTACTGTAGGCAAGCTCTGGAGAGGTGTCAATTTTAAGTAAACGTTATACAATAAAAACACGCTTTAATGCTCTATCAAGTGTACGTGCTATGTCCTGGGTTATCTACGCCATGTTATCCGCTTTTTTTGCCTCTTTGGTCGCAATCTTCGGCAAGATCGGAATCAAAAATGTTGATAGCAATCTCGCCGTCGCGATCAGAACCGTTGTCATCGTCTTCTTTGCTTGGGGAATCGTGCTCTTGCAAGGGAATGCTCCCGATGCATTCAAAATATCAAAATATTCCTATGTCTTCATTATTCTCTCTGCGATCGCGACGGGATTGTCTTGGCTCTTCTATTATAAAGCCTTACAAATGGGCGAAGCCTCTCGCGTCGCGCCCATCGACAAATTGAGTGTCATGTTGACCGTCATTCTGGCATTCGTTTTTTTAGGAGAGAAGCCTACCATTGGGAATGTTACCGGTGGAATCTTGGTCACATTGGGAGTGTTGGCTACGATTTTTATCAAGTAGAAAAGGGCAATTAGATGCGATATAGACGTCTGCGCAAGATGTGTTATGGTATATGTAGAGACTGAGCTTGAGTCTCCACAGAGGCCTTACTATTCATGTCCAACCTGTATGCATGGCTATGTCGACAATATAGAGAAGCTCTCGGTAGATAACCCATATTTCCGCCAAGTGTTATATACAGATAAGCGCTGCCAACTCGTAGTCATGGCGCTGCCGTCCAAAGAAGAAATTGGTGAAGAGGTGCATGACGTAGATCAATTCTTGCGCGTAGAAGCGGGGACGGGCAAAGCGATTCTCGACGATGTCTCGCATGAGATTGCAGACGGAAGCGCGATCATCGTTCCCGCTGGCACCAAGCACAACATCATCAATACCGGAGCTGAAGATATGAAGTTGTACACGTTATACATGCCTCCGCATCATCGTGATGGTGTAATCCATAAGACGAAAGCGGAAGCTGAGGCCGATGAAAAAGAACATTTCGACGGACATATTACCGAAGGAAAAAAGCAGGAGTAGGACGCACCAGAAGATTCATTCTTAACAAATATTTATATGGCCGGCATCGGTGACTTCTTTAAGGCGGGGATTGTATCTTAGTTATTTGGAGGAGGGATTATCACGGCAATTATCATTTACGTCCTTTTTTTCCGCTAATACTTGATCAGATTACATATAAAATACCGCCTCATGAAAGAGGCGGTATTTTATATGTAATCTGATACGACAAGCCGTGCATTCTTAGATATTTGAACTAGTATTCAGGCGCAAAAAATACATACGTATTCCACTGCATCCGCCTATATGCTAGCATCGTCTTACTATGAACACACTTCGTTTAAAAGCGCTTGCTGTCTTAACCGCGGGAGCCCTGCTCTTCGGAGGAGCAGCCGCCATGGCAAATACAGATGGAGAGGATGCAATCCTTGGATTCTTACGCGTCACGGTATTGAGTCAGTTTGAATATGTGAAGAGCATGGTACGAGATTCAGGCTCAGATTTGAATGCGCGGTTTGATTCGGTGGATACAAAACTCGAGCGGATATACGCTTCCTGCAATCGGACGGCGACGCCTACGCGTCGCGTGACGACGGCGCAAGCCAACACGTGTATAAATTCCTGTTATACGAGCTCAGCATTAAGCGGTCCAAACTCCAGAGGGCTTATTGATCCGCGAATATTTGTTGCTTGTGTATCGCGCTGCCCTTCCAATACCCTACGTAACCAAGATTGCGCCCAACGCTACACACGCATCATGCAAGGCGTCCTTAACATTAATGGAGAAAATACCGTTATTTCTGCTACGCCAACCGGATATGTCGAGCATTGTAGGGTAAACAGTGAGGCACGATTTCATGCATCTTGTCGATCATACAGTGAAGTGATGGGCGCAGGTCTTGCCGCCTGTCTCATTGATCAGCAAACCTACACCTGTCAGCAAGATTGTGATGCAAATTATCGAAATATGGAGGGCTACACAATGTGCATGCTTAGATGCAATAACCGAACAAGAGCGACAGAAATATATAATGCTCTACGCGACAGTGGCTCATTAAATGAGCAAGGTAGGCTAGAATTCAGCGTACCGGATAATACGATCATTCAAAATACACCCACTGTCACAGTGCCTAGCGCTCCGACGACCCCCACGACGCTGACTCCAGCAGCACCCGCCCCACAAACATATGCCCAATGCGTCTATGGTTGTGACACAGAACGTACAACCTGTTTAGCGCGAGTGCCTCAGCCAACAACGTGTCAAACAGAATATGATACGTGCTATTCCAGCTGTACCAGCCGACTCGTTGGTGGAAGTGCCGCGCGACCCTAAGCAAGTTTTTTTCACTTCAACAAACAAACCCCGCACCACTGTGCGGGGTTTGTTTGTTGAAAGGGCAGTGTTTTACAAAGATAAGAGAAGGGGTTCAAGCGCTCCTTGCAGGTGCAATGGATTTCGCCACGCCATCACAATCACCAACGCAAACGCAAGCGATTAAGACGGGGCGCTAAAAATGGTTAAAGAAAACAAACAAAACCTCCCGAAGGAGGTTTTGTTGTTATGAAGAGCCACAAGGTGCTAATTGTCCTGACATGTGTCCGATGCTTCTAGCGCTTTTTGAGCATCACGAAGAGCTTGTTCGTACGCCAGAATGCTCTGGCGAAGAGCATCTTTTGTGACGCGTTCAATGACGACCCGATCTTTCACGGTTGCATAGCGCAACAAGACATTCTTAGCCTTTAAAAAGGCACGGTTATATGGGATGGCGAAAGAAGCAGGAATAGGAGCCTCTTCATTTAAATTTGTGGTATACCCCGTCCCAATCTTTAAGGCTTGGCTCAGTTCTTTTGCGAGAGTCGTACGGCTCGCATTCAAGACGGTACGAACACTAGCGACCCGTCCTCGGTTAAGAGAGGCTTGCAAGCGAAACGGAACTTGGTCGTCGAAGGCTTTGAGTGTGCGTGTACGCAGGGTCTGGTTCGCTTGAAAGATCGCTTGTTGGTGTGCGTCTAATGCGTCCATGTCGCAGCTCTCATCGGTCGACGTTTCTTCTGAGGCCTCGTCTTCGGCGGAAGGATTGGTTTCAGAAGCAGGAACGGGAGAAGTGCTCGGTCGTGCGACACACAGATCATTAGTCCGATATCCTGACTCAGGAGTAGTAACTGCCCAGTAGACCTCTCCTTCACGGCCATACCAGCCATGCGTCGCACCCGTTCTTCGTTGTTCTGTTCCAAGGCCAGGTGCTTGTGTCAAACGGGTGAGTGTATTTGAAGAAGGCGAATACTGGAAGATCTGATGGTGCCAGGTAGGGAGTTGAGCCTTTTTCTGTCCGTCTTCGTAGGTAAAGGCTTTTACGAGGAGCGAGCTATTCGTCGGATGAATATCAAGTTGGTTCAAGCGATCAAAACCCGTGGGAAGCAAAGAAGTAAGTTCTTTCGTCACGGTTCCATTCCAGCTGAAGGTTCTCGAAGAGGTGCGACCCCAACTTGTCCAGGCGAATCCGCCAGCTTTATTGAGAGGATCAGGATCTACAGAGCCGGGAATATCTCCTAGGTCTTTCGTAACATTTGCATAAGAAGTAAGCCGGTATTTTGCCGATCCAAACGGGGCTTGCGTTGCGTAGATGACGCCTTCTTCATTGAAGGTCGGCCATTCCGTCATGGCAGGATCAACAAGGCGAACCGATTTTACGCTCGCTCCATCCCAAAGAAAGCCGGATCGTGGATTTTTGTCCCACTCTGTCGCGCGTTGAGCAAGTTCCGTCCCTGCCCAAGCCACACGGCCATTCTTGAGCACGGTAACCGCGGCAAAGAGCCCAGCACCAGAAACGTCTTTCGTCGCGGTGCCAGAGTTATAAACCATCACACGCTGGTCATCAAAGACGACTTGGGGTGGCCTTCCTTCAGCTGTTTGCACACTGAGTTCTCGGTTAATGCGGATCCACGCCACGGTTCCATCTTCTCCGACAGAGGGAGAGCGCTGGTAGAGTCCTTCCGTCTCATTCGTAAGTTTCTTAACCGTTTCTCCATCAAAGAAGAAGACATCTGTCCGTTGCCCGGATGTTTTTTCTAACCAAACCAAAAGATTTTTGCCTGCTGCGCGCACTGTTTGGGTGATGGCCTTTGTTGTTAATATGCGTATGGATCCGCTAGTAGATAGGATGAGTTTTCCTTCCGCACCGCCGTTTTCTGGCTCTTCCGTCCATGCCACCGTATTTTTTTCAAATGGGAAGAGGAGATATTTTCCCGTTTTAGAGTTTGTGAGACGGGTTGATTGGTATCCTGGGAGGACAATGGCGCACAGATCAGAAGCATGCGTCGCCGCATACGCGGGAGTAATAGAGGGGGGAACGAGCAAGAGAAGGGAGCTGCTTGAATAAACAAGCTTTTTCATGAAGGACGCGAGACGACCGTGTTGAGCGAATGAGCGCATAAGTGAGCTATAATGAATAATTAAACGTATAATACCACCTAAATGGAAGAAAGAATAAACAACATAAAAACCCTCTGATCCAGACCTGAGGGTTTTTATCATCCATCTTGTATGCTCAAGAGCATGCCAAAGGGATGGGAAGGTGGAAATCTCGACGGCGGTCTTTGAAGGGGCTACCGCCGCCATCGCGGCCGACCACGATCTGCGTGAGGGAATCGCCAAATAAAATATCCCCATCTGGCTCAGTTGGGGATATTTTATCATATTATTCTTCGGACACATCCGAACGGATCCGAGAATTCCCAAAACGTTTAAAGGTCGTAGAAGCGGATGTGTCTTGATAATCGACACGGCTATTGTCCTTTGTGGTGGCCGTGAGTGATTCTGTCGCATAGACATGTGCGCGTGCATTGTCATTCGTCGTAATATCCGCGCGTCCGGTTATAAATGGATCGGCGTCTAAGCGGGCGGCCTCGGTTAACGTGGCGCGCAGTTCTTTTGCTGTTCCTTCGAGGGTTATAGAAGAAATATCCGCTTGCTGTATCGCGATACGCTCCACCGTGAGTGGATCGGCCACAATGCGAGCCGCATCTTCTGCTTCGAGAGTTAATGATAAGGCGTTGCCAGATACGTTTAGGCGTCCGACATCTTGGACGGTCGCTGTCGTGTGTTGACCAAGAAGAGCAATGGTGAGCGAGCCAGCGTCCTGTATATGGAGAGAGAGGTTGGTTGTAAAATCCTCTACCGTGGCGCGACTTACTCCTCCCACCGTGAGCGTATCGAGAATGGGAAGCGTAATCTCGCCTTCTATTGGTCGGTGGATACAGAAGAGGCAGAAGCCCCGGCTGCGACCGATATTGCGCAGAGTTAATGTATCCGCCTCAGATTTCACCTCCATGCGTTCCAAAGAATCCTTTAACCCTGTTAACTGCACAGCAAATGTCTCACCTCGCTTGATCCTAATCCGTTCATTGCCATTCAATGCAATACTGTGGAAGGCCGCAGGTTCATAGCGACGCGTCACGGTTTGTTCTTGCTCAATTTGTTCCATGCGCGCTTGGATCCCGGGCCCAAGTCGGATGGCCGTTATACCCACCGTTGTCGCGGCCAACATCCAAATTCCTGCCAATCCCACGCCCGTCGCTAAGCGGAATTGATTTTTACGGGTCAAAAAACTAATCCCAATCATCATGCCAAAGATAAGGGGAACAAGAATCCCCACCGTCAATCCAATAATGCCGGCGTAATACCAAGGGCTATGCGCAAATTCTTGTAGGGGTACGTCTGTGATTAGTTCTGGTGAATAGAGTCGGAACAAGAGAGCCGAGCTCGCAGTAAACGTAGCGACTATGGCGAGAGCAGATCCGATAACGAAGGGCAGGGCGATGAGGACGCGCGCCATCGGTCCAATAAAACGTACGGTACGTACGATGAGGTGCCATACGGCACCGACGATGACGACCGGGATGTTCAAGACTCGATAGAAGAGCGAAGAATGCTGTTGCTTAAACCGCCCAACCGCTGCCCGACCCTCCTCGGTTACAAGCTGGGCTTTTTGTTTCACGAGCTCTTCAATCTCGCTTAAGTTGGCGGACTTCCCCCGCATCTCTAATTTTTGCGTATTCGTCTCTGCGCGAGGCACGGCCACCCACAAGATGAGATAAGCGAGGAGCCCAATCCCGTTTGCAAAAAACAGGAGGACAAAGATCGCGCGCACAAAGACAGGCTCAATTCCAAAATAGGCGGCCAACCCAGAACACACGCCCGCCACGACCATATCGTCTTCGTTACGATACAGGCGTTTTGATACGGGGGAATCTTTACTATCTTGTTGCACTCCCGCCGTCGCCAAGGAGGGCGCTTCCTCCTGGTCGATCTCCTCCACTTGTCCCATGACCGTAATCACTTCATGGACGTCCAGTTCTGTGACCACTTCTTGCGTCTGCGTTTTGAGGCGTTCGGCAAATTTTTCGGCAATGCTCGACTCGATATCATTCATGAGTTCATCGGCAGAGGGATCGTTTGCAAAATGTTGTTTGAGGCGAGTGAGGTACGTATCAAGGACCTGGTAAGCGTTATCTTCGATGAGGTAGGCACGTCCGCCCAGCGTGACAGAAAGGGTCTTTTTCATAGGTTAGTGAAACTTTTTAAGTAACGCGTTAATTGAGTGGTCAAGCGATTCCCAGGTACTAAGCAATTGTCGTAAGAACGCCTTACCTTGGGGAGTAATAGAATAATATTTTCGAGGCGGTCCATTCTTGCTTTCCGACCAATCATACGTAAGAAGTCCAGCATTCTTTAACCGATTTAAAATGGGATAGATCGTCCCTTCCACGACGATTAAGTCCGCTTGCCGTAGTTCCTGCAAAATATCATTGGTATACGTTTTATCTTCCGAGATGATAAGTAAAATACAAAATTCCAAAATGCCTTTGCGCATTTGGGCTTTGGTATTGGCCACATCGAGAGGCGTAAGAGGAATCATAGATAGTGATAGTGTATACCAAGCTACTTTGTAATGCAAGGTAGTAGGCTAAGTACGTCATCCCGAACGAAGTCCGACGTAGTGAGGGATCTCGCAGCCAAAATAGGTAGCCTTCTTCTTTTATTCTGTCATCCTTGTGCGAAGTCTGACGAAGACACGAGGATCCATCCGATCGGATCGTGTAGTGGTTGGATAGTGATATATAGGCG
>CAZIQG010000044.1:0-9190 GCA_964541725.1 uncultured Gammaproteobacteria bacterium | reverse complement strand
GATGTCTCTATCGAGGATGTTGGATTGGTATTTAAGGTTTTTCTTTATATTTCTGTGCCTTTTCTGCTAACCCAAATTCTTCTACGGCTTCATCTAGATGGTCACGCCGGTCTGCTTCTGAGAGTTCGATGATGACTTTCGAAATATTGTTTGGATCACTGACTTGTTCAAATAAGAATCGTTGTTTTTCTCCGGCTGTTTGGATTTCGACCTCGCCGTAGTTGAAAATCGTGGCCCAAAATCCGTTGACGGCAGCGGTCACGTCCTGGATACGATAGAGACGTAGCTCTGACATGGTGCGATGGAATAGACCGGATTGTTCTATATTGATAATGCGTCGAGTTGTAACGATCCAGGTATCAAGGTAGTAATCCATGAAATACTGGAATAGGAACAGCCAAGCAAAGAGAAAGAACGTAGAACCAAGCAAGACGGCAGGTGCCATGATCGAAGGCGTTTCAAGAATGTCGGGACGGTAGGTTTGTACGTACCAATCGACCCCAAAAGGAGAGGCTAATAGCACGAGCGTGACAATGGCGAGAGGCAACACGGTAATAGGATGCCGACGCAATAAAAAAATCAACTTTTCATCTGGAACCGGGTTTGGGAGATGGCGAAGATCGATCATAATGTTTGGATGCTGCCCGGATCTTCTACGGTTCCAGGGAGGTCAAAAAGGGGTCCTAAGCTTGGTCCAAGATCTAGTGATTGGTTCCAGTCTACTGTCACAAGATAATTGCTCGCGACTAAAATTGCCGCGGCACTGACTCCGATGAAGAGAAGTGTACTGAGATAGGTGATGAAGCTTGCGACTCCGTAACGTAAATGGGTGAAGAGCGTGATGAGGGCAATAAGGAAAAAGAGCCCTAACATGCCGAGCCAGGCGATGAGGAGCCAAGAGAGAGGAATCATAGAAAAGTATCGAGAATCGAGTATCGGGTATCGAGTATCCTCTCGAGCCCGGTTAAGATTGAATACAGGATACTTGATATGACTTTTGTCGACTAGAGGATGGTGGGCTGGCGGTCGGGGGGGACGAGACCAAGGTGTTTGTAGGCGTCGTCGGTGGCGATGCGGCCGCGGGGCGTGCGGGCTAAGAAGCCTTCTTGAAGGAGGAATGGCTCGATCACGTCTTCTAGGGTTTCTACATCTTCCGCTGTTGCAGCCGCGAGTGTTGTAAGACCTACGGGACCACCGTTAAATTTTTCTACGAGCATGTTCAAGGTGCGGCGATCGGCTTTATCGAGACCCCGGGTATCAATATCTAGTGCCTGTAAGGCTACTTCGACGATATTTGCATCTAGAGCGCCTTGATTCATGACCTGAGCGTAATCACGGACGCGTTTTAAGAGACGATTACCAATGCGAGGTGTACGACGGGCGCGCGTAGAGATAATGTTTAGCGCATGAAGAGGTACTTCAAGATTGAGGAGTTGGGCGCTTCGTTCGAGGATTTGTGCCATTTCCTGCGGAGTGTAAAAATCGAGGTGATAGGTGACGCCAAAACGATCTCGCAGTGGAGATGAGAGAAGGGAGAGTCTTGTGGTGGCTCCGATGATGGTGAAGCGTTTTAGATCGAGACGAAGGGTGCGAGCGGTAGGGCCTTTGCCGATCACGATATCGAGGGCGTAATCCTCCATGGCGGGGTAGAGCACCTCTTCGATTGAACGGTTCATGCGATGAATTTCATCGATAAACAAGATATCGCCTTCGTTTAGGTTTGTGAGAATGGCGGCAAGATCGCCTACTCGTTCAAGCGCTGGCCCGCTGGTGATTTTGATATGTGCCCCCATTTCTGTGCTTACGACATGAGCGAGGGAGGTTTTGCCGAGCCCCGGTGGACCGTAGAGAAGGATATGTTCGCACGGTTCGTTGCGACCTTTTGCCGCTTCTAAAAAAATCCGCAAATTTTCTTTGACTTTTTGTTGGCCGAGAAATTCATCTAAGCGTTTTGGACGCAAGGCAACATCAAAGCCTCGATCGACCTCCTGAGCTTCGGGAGTGACTAAACGAGGATCTTTGCTTTGAATGTCTGCAAAAAAATCCGACATGCCTTTAGTAGACCTGTTCGTATTCTGTTCGTCAACGTCGTTTGGCGATGACGCGCCAATTTAACGCTTCTCCCTCATCCTCTGTCCAGTCTTTTTTGCCGTACATGCCCATCTGAATGAGTTCGAGAGAAGGATGTGTCCAGAGATCCCGCCATTCGCCCGGTCGCATAAAATGGACATAGCGTTGGCCCTTGTCTTTTTCCTCTAACCCTTGCCATGGCATCCAGATGTCGCCGGGTTCTGCGTCTGTAATTTCGCTTGTGGTGAGATTGTGAGGATTGCGGAGCCACGAAGT
This sequence comes from uncultured Gammaproteobacteria bacterium, assembly GCA_964541725.1. Lineage (GTDB taxonomy): Bacteria > Patescibacteriota > Patescibacteriia > 2-12-FULL-60-25 > 2-12-FULL-60-25 > JAGOUY01. The sequence continues at coordinate 6,844 of CAZIQG010000044.1, read as the reverse complement.
GGCTAAAATGATACCGCCAGGTTTTGTAATGCGGACAAGTTCTTCGATAGAAGCTCGGCGTGTTTCTTGGGTAGGGATGTGATGCAGGGTCGCGAGGCAAACAGTGACGTCGCTGACGGTGTCTGGGAGGGGGAGGGAGGGGAGGGAACCGGCAATGAGGTTAAAGGACGAGCTCAGCTCGGTTGGTTGTGATGCGGAGAGACCGAGCTCAGCTCGGGCGGAGTTTCTAAGGGTTTGGGAGGGTTCGATGCCGATGTAGGTGACGTCGGGGGGGAGAAGTTTGGCGAAGCGGCCGTTGCCGGCTCCTACGTCTACCACTGTCATTCCGGCTTGAATATAGGAGGAAACAAAGGGTTGTTCTGGGATGATTTTGCCTCTCGTGGTCGCAAACCACGTTCCATGTTGTTCATAGAAGTCTTGGACATTTGAGCTCAGTGCCTTGGCAAGATCGGTATTCATGCTACTCTGCGGGCTATTCCACCATGTCTCATCAGACCCGTCCACCAGCACGGATCGTCGAAGCTATTTTAGCGGACGTTCTTGCTCATCCAGCGCCTGTGCAAAAGGTGATAGATAGTGCTATTCGTAGGCATCTACAGGGGACGTCTTATCAGTTTCCTACGATTGCGGAGATGGTTAAAATCTATCGCAAGATGACGAAGACGCAGCCGCGTAACCAGGTTGTGGAGCGATTGTTGCGATGTAAGACGGTGCGGACGGATTCTGGGGTAGCGCCAATCACGCTTTTGACCAAACCCTACGCGTGTCCTGGAAAGTGCGTTTACTGTCCTACGGAGGCGCGCATGCCCAAGAGCTATGTGGCGAGTGAGCCAGCGGCCGCACGAGCGCTTCAATTAAAATTTGATCCGTATGTGCAGGTTGTTCAGCGCGTACAAGCATTGGAGCGGAATGGGCACGAAGCTAAGAAGATTGAGCTCATTATTAAAGGCGGGACATGGTCTGCCTATCCTTGGACGTATCGTAAATGGTTCATTAAGCGCTGCTATGATGCGGCAAACCATTTAGGGATCGTTGGTGCCAAGAAGCGCTTTGGTTCTTTAGCCACATCTCAAGCAGCGAATGAATCTTCTGAGTACCGGGTGATTGGCCTTACGATTGAAACGCGACCGGACTGGATTACGCCAAAAGAAATTGTGCGGTTACGGGAGCTCGGAGTAACGAGAGTTGAGCTTGGAGTGCAGGCGTTGGATGATGAGATTCTTGAACTTACGAAGCGCGGCCATACGGTGGAGGATACGGTGCGGGCTACGGTTCTGTTGAAAGCGGCGGCGTTTAAAACGGATTATCATATTTTACCCGGTCAGCCCGGCGCTACTCCTGAGCGTGATATTGAGATGTTTGACCAGTTGTTTACGGATGAGCGTTTCTGTCCTGACATGATCAAATTGTATCCGTGTGTTGTGCTGCCTTCGGCGGAGTTGGCTGAGTGGCACAAAGAGGGGAGATACAAGCCATTGGAGGGTGAGACCTTGATTGAAATGATGGTGCGCATGCAGAGTGTTATCCCTCGGTATTGTCGTGTTTCGCGTTTGATTCGTGATTTTCCTTCGTTTGAAATTTCCGCAGGGAATAAAGTCACGAATTTACGGGATGTGATTGAGGTGCGTATGAAAGAGCGGGGGATTGAGTGTAAATGCTTGCGCTGTCGTGAAGCTGGGCATCGTCCTGCGTTAAGCCCCGAGACGAAGCTGGTGGTTTTTCGTGATGAGTATCGGAATGCCTATGGTACGGAGTATTTTTTGAGTGTCGAGGATGAAGCGCGAACGACGGTTGTCAGTTTTTTACGATTACGCTTGCCAGATGTGAACCCTGTTATTGAAGAGCCAAAAACGAAAAAGATGTTTGAGGAAGTTCGCAAAAGCTTTCCTGAGTTAGAGGGGGGCGCGTTTATTCGCGAGCTGCATACCTATGGGCAAGCGTTAAAATTGTCTGAAGATCGATCAGACGCGGTGCAGCATCAAGGTTGGGGGAAGGTCTTGATGGCGGAAGCAGAATCGATGGCAAAAGAACGCGGATACACATCTATCTCTGTGATTAGTGGGGTGGGAGTGCGTGCGTATTATCGAAAGCGTGGATTTACCTTGGTTGGCACCTACATGAAAAAAATGCTGACTCAGGAAAACAAAAAAGAGGCCTAGGCCCTTGTTATTATTTGTAATCCCCGCTTACCGGGGATGCGTGTGTTTTTGGTATCTCCATGAGCATTGGTCGAATGTTGACCGGATCAGTGCTCGTGGAGGTAACGGAGGCGAGGCTCCGTAAAGAGAGAAGGGGAATGCTTATCAGGTAGATGTGGCGTCCGTGGCTACTTCGTAGGTGAATGCTTTTCTGCGGAGGATTCTGAGAACGGGACGAATTCCGCTCACATCTCCTTTGTGGTCGCTCGCTTTCATCGTTCCTGCGATGCAGGTGAGTTTACCGCATTTCTTGAACAGATAGGGAAGGAAACATTCGATCGCCACGCACCTCTTTTCAAACGTTTCGTGGAGGCAGTCGTCGAGGTCCATGACTTCGCTGTGCGCGCATTCGGTACAGCACAACACGTTGATGTGGGCTGAATCGACTCCTCGCGCTTTTTGCTTGATCCATTCGAAGACTTCGATGCCTTTCTCGGGCCAGTTCCGAAGCCCCTTTAGATCGAGCCACGCGTGGGGAGCGCCTTCTGAGAAAGCCAATGTTGGTGATCCTGGAAATTCCCCCGCAAGGTGCGGGCAGCAGATCGTGAGGGTCAACTCCCTCGTTGCTGCTACTAGTCCCCTGACGATGCTTATCATCGCCAATTCTCCCTCCTGCCTCGGTTTTTAACACCTTGGCTATCTTTAGGGTACGCCAGTAAATACAGGCGTCAAGGGTATTTGTGTATAAGCTGTGCAGGCGTGGGGACCGTTTATCTTTTTTGATCTTTTTTTATCACAAAAACAAAAGCCAGCCGGTTAACCGGCTGGCTTTTGTTTGCGTTTCTTTTACCCTTTGACTTCGATACCCATGTTGCGAGCCGTACCGATGACTTGCTGCATGCCGGCTTCGACCGTGGTGCAGTTAAGATCTGGCATTTTCTTTTCGGCGATTTCGCGGACTTGGCTCATGTTTACGCTGCCAACTTTTTGGGTGTTTGGTTTAGCGGCGCCTTTTTCAATCTTGGCAGCCTTTTTCAAGAGTTCCGAAACAGGAGGGGTCTTGAGGATGAAGGTGTAGCTGCGGTCTTCGTATAGGGTAATGATGGCAGGGACGACTTCGCCTAAACGGTCTTGGGTCGCGGCGTTAATCTTCTGACAGAATTCCGCGATGTTGATCCCGTGCTGACCGAGGGCGGGACCAAGAGGAGGCGCAGGGGTTGCCTTGCCACCCATGACTTGGACCTTGATCAGGGTCTTTACTTTCTTTGCCATAGGAATAAGAGATGAAATGAATGATGAGATGCGGTGCCGTCACGCAGGGCATCGAAGGGGATAGCAGCGAGAAGCGCGCTGACGGGGGCCTCTGTTATCCCAGAAATACGTATTAAGCTTTTTTGACTTGGGTGAAGTCGAGTTCGAGGGGGGTTTCGCGGCCGAACATGCTGACGAGAACCTTGACTTTGCCATGAGAGCCATCGACTTCGCTGATCTTGCCTTCGAAGCCTTTGAATGGTCCTTCGCCAATTTTGACGGCCATGCCGGGTTGAAGATCGATCGTAACCTGTGGCTCTTCGGTCGTTCCCATGCGTTTCATGAGTCCGTCAATTTCTGCTTGGGCGAGAGGGGTTGGATTTGTACCTGTGCCGATGAAGCCGGTTACGTTTGGTGTGTTACGCACGACGTACCAGGAGTCATCCGTGACAATCATTTCGACGAGGACGTAGCCAGGGAAGATTTTTTCTTCCGTGACGCGACGTTTTCCGTTCTTAATTTTAATTTTCTTTTCTTTTGGCACTAAGATCTGGAAGATAGAATCTTTCAAGCCGAGAGTCTCGATACGTTGACGAAGCCCGTCCGCCACATTTTCCTCATATCCAGAGTAGGTGTGGATGGCGAACCAACGGCGTCCGTAGTCGGAGGTTTGCTTAGGCATAGGTTATGGGGTAGAAGGAGCGGGGTTAGGATTGACGGGGACGGTCTGTACGTTGAGGTCGACAGGATTGCCATTTTCATCTACGGCTTGGATGTCTGCTGGATTGATTTGTGGAATAGGGGGCGTGTCTGAGTCTGTTTGGACTTGAGGGTTGCGAGCGGTAATCGCGACTTGAACCAAGCGACTAAGTCCGAAGTCGAGGGCGCCAAAGAAGAGGGCCGCGGCGACGCTGCCTACGACGATCAAGGTGCTGTAGCGTACGGTATCTTGCTTGCTCGGCCAGCTGACTTTCTCCAATTCTTCTTTAGATGTACGGAAGTATTCAAGGATGGGGTTAGGCATAAACACGTTTTTTAAAAGACCCTTGGCGGGTCAACTAGGGGAATCCTAGCAGAATTATCTAAAAACGTCAAAAGGGCGGGTTTCTTTGCCTTCGAGGGAGCAGTTTTTATAGTTTTCGGCGTTTTCGACGGATCGTTTCAATGATCCACGTGAGCCAGTAGCGAGGCGAAAGAGGAAGGTCTTGAGCGTGGAGGTAGGCTTCTTCAAAGCCCCCAAAACCACGTTTAAAGAGCGAGAGGCCATGCCAAGGGTGCTCGGTGGCGGATTCTGGCACGACGCCCCAGAAGTTATAGAAATGGCAGCCGCGATGTTTGAGTTCTTGGATGACGCGCCATTGGAGGAGGTGGGCGGCGGGGACTTTGGGGAAGGGGGATTGATCGGAGGCGCCGTGGTGATAAAAGGCGCTGCCATGGGCGAGGGTGATGATGGCGGCGGAGATGATTTGGTTTTGCAAAGATGCGGTCGCGATGAGGAGTCGTCCTTGTTTAAAGAAGGCTTCACATTCTGTTTCGAGGTAGCGGCGAGAGAAAGCGGTAAAATGTTGGCGAGCGACGGTTGTTTGATAAACCTTCCAAAAATCGTGGAGGCCACTGCTGTCAGTAATGAATCTCACGGTTACGCCCGCTTCTTCGGCTTTGCGAATACTTTGGCGCGTCGTTTTGCGCATGTTTTTTAACAGTTCTTCTTCTGTTGGCCGTATATCTAAGATCCAAGCAAGTTCTGGGTGTTGGTGGATGGGGGCGTGTCTGAAGCCGCGTTCTTGTAATAAAATAATATTTGGTTGGGTGGCTGGCAGGGGAGAGCAGACACGTATAAAAATAGCCTTGTGTATTTGCGCTTGTCGTTTCCATTCTTGTGTTAGGAGATCCCAAGCGTTTGTTTGGGAGATGTGAGGAGCTAAAATTGGCCCATGGGGAATGAGGAGAAAAGATCCGCGGCGGGCTTTGATAAAAATGGTGAGAGCAGTACCTACCAGATGCTCGTCTTCGAATATACCAAGATGGATGACGTTATGATTGCTTGCCTCATTCGTCTCTTTCCATTCCCAGGATTGCAGGAATGTAGGGGGAGCTTGCTCATCTAAAAATGCCGTCCAGAGGGCGCGATCGGTGCAGGGTTTTATGGATAACATAGAGGGGAGTATCGAGTATCCAGTATCGGGTATCGAGTGTATAAACGATTCGCTAGCCTTGATCGAGATTGTTTTTTATAAGCGTGCAGATTTTTTTTGCATCTGACGGTGAGATGTTGATATGCGTGGGGAGGTTGAGAGTCTCTTTTGAAAGAGAGGTGGCAGAGGGGGTCTTGGTGCGATCGTATCTGACGGCTTGCTCGTCTGTTCCTTCTGGGGCGAGCGGACACGTGTACCAATCACCGAGCTGTATCTTAGCTGAGGCGGCTGCTTTGAAAAGAAGGTCTCGTTTAGGACTGCGGATAGGATAGCGCAAAAGGGCCGGGTCTGCTTCTTTGGCCCAGTTTGGATGAATGATGTCTGGATGGTTTAATTCTTGTTGATAGATCTGCGTGAGTGTACGGCGATGTGTATCAAAGCGCTCTCGTTTTTTCCATTGGTGAAGGGCGAGGAGAGCGAGGGCGTTTGGGAGACGGTGGCCCGTCCAGGTTGGACGTTTGCCTTGTCGTTCTTGGGGTTCTACGGCTTTTGAAATGAGGTGCAGGCGTTTAGCGACCTCTAGGATTATTTTTCCGAAAGAAAGGGTATCGTAAGTTTTTAGTGAAAGAGCGAGGATGAGTGGGTGGAGGAGTTGTTGGAGGACCCAGTGTTTTATAGGAATAGGAGCTTGTGTTTGTTGGGATCGGAGACGAGTGGCGATGGACGTGTCACGTGTGAGGGCTACGCCTCCGAAGACAGAAGATAGGGATTTGTCACGGCCAAAACTAAAGATAGCCACGTCTCCAAAGGTTCCAAGAAGCTGTCCGTTCCAGCGGCTTCCCAAGCTGTGGGCGCAATCTTCGATGACGATAAGTTTATGTTTGTGGGCGAGTTCCATCAGTGTATCTATCTGGGCCGGGATGCCGAATGTGTGCTGTATGAGAATAGCGCGTGTGTTGGGTGTGATGAGCGTCTCGATGGCTCTTGGATCAATCGTAAACGTGTTTGGATTAACGTCCGCGTAGATGGGGATGCAATTTGCCCAGCGAATGCTATTCGGAACGGCGACGCAGGTGAACGCTTGGAGAATGATTTCGCTGTGTTTAGGAAGGTTGAGGGCTTGGATGGCGGCGGTGAGGGCTGAGCGTCCGCTTTCAAAGGTGATCGCTTGTGCATGAAAGAATTTGCCCATTGTTTGTTCAAGGTCGGTGATGGTATGCCCTGTTTGCCATTTCCCTAGCTTAAAAATAAGTGAAGCCGCGAGACGAATGTCGTCACGTTCAACGTTGGGGGAGAGGGAAGTGACGAGGCGAGACATAG
>CAZIQG010000043.1:0-9223 GCA_964541725.1 uncultured Gammaproteobacteria bacterium | reverse complement strand
AGCTTCACGAGCGTGAACCCTCGTCTGAGTTTTGGTCTGAAACCATGCTTGCGCATGAGACGACGAACGCACTTCTTGCTGATCTCGAGTGCCATCGCGATGCGTCTGTGACCGTATGCGGGGTGCTCAGTCATGACGGAAACGATCTTCGATCGAAGATCTTCATCGGACGCTGTTCGTTTTGGTTTGTAGTACAAAGTTAAACGTGCAATACCGAGCTCTCTCGCGAGAGCGGTCTTAGTTTTGTCACTCATAGCATCACGAGCTCTTTGTATTTTTTTTCCGCACGCTTCTTGTCGAGCGCGAACCACCCAATGATTTCCTTGAGTTCTTGGTTCTCCTTTCGGAGCTTGGCGATCTCAAGGGAGCTTGTACCCGTATTGTCCGACTGGGCTTTCATCCAGCCGTATATCGTGGGGCCAGAAACATCATGCTTCGCAGACATTTCAGCGACCCGAGATCCGTTCTTGATGGCAAGCAAGATCTCTTCTTTCAAGGCTTTGTCGACATGCTTTCCCATATACGACATATGATGGGGCAAATCGAGAAAGTGTGTCTAGTGTATGGGGTACATGCCAGTATTAACGCATCCATGGAACTACTAATCGTTCAATGGGTTGAAGGAAAAGAGAGAGAAGATCTCAGAAATATCCTTTAACTCTTTTATAGAGGTGGATGGTAAGAATTCTTGTGACTTCATTTCTGCCCGTTCCATGGCTTCTTCTAAGAGACGCTTTCCACCTGAGGCAAGTTTTACATAACTGACACGACCATCATGCTTACTGTCTTCGCGGGAAACGAGGCCAATCTTTTCCATAGGCATGAGGATACGAGTTACGCCGGAGGCAGTGAGAGAGATCTTTTCCGCGAGATCCGTACGTCGCATTTTTTGCTCAGGAGAAATGCTCAATTGGTAAAGAATGAGAAAATCATTGAAGCCAATTCCGTTCCCAAGGCCTGTATCAAAGGCGCGCACAACCCTAGCCTGTACTTTCGCCATGGTTAAAAAGAATTTCAGTTGTTTGGTGATGGTATTCATATATATCGTATTATAGTTGATATATCAAGTATATATGAATTATATATCCTGTCAATATGTGCCATTGAGAATGATCCCCCGGATCACTCTCGCTTAGGCACTCCGAAATTCAGATACCTCTGAGTACGCTGCTTCAGGCGTTTGCGGCGCAGAAGATGGTAAGCAGATGATGTTCTGTTCTATTGGTTAGTTGTATTTTTTCCACTCCCCTTCCGATACAACTTCTACGCTTCCATCTACGACTTTTATCGCGCTTTGGTCGTCAATGGCGTAGAACGGTTCTGAGCGTTCCTTTGCGATTCGATCTAGCATCCCAGATGTCATTTCTGGAAAACTTGGCGAATTTACGTGAACGCGTACGAGCGTGTCGAAAAAACCCAGACCTCTATCGTCTGCATAAGAACCGGTTGGCTCTCCATATAGGGCTGGCGTCATTTCTAAGTCTAAAGTAGGACCTGCGACAATGCTCCCGGCACTAATTCCCACATACACCTTCGTCTTCAACATCTCAGGCAACAATTCTGCTAAACCTGATTTATTGATCCAGTGCATAAGGTGGAATGTGCTGCCACCTTCAAACAGAAGGACATCCGCCGATTCAAAGCCGGGCAGCCAAAGATCTTTTTCAACGGCAGAAATATCAACAAGATCAATCGAGCGGAATCCCAGTTCTTGGAGCTTGCGGAGATCTTCGATGATCCATTGCTTATCGCCACGATAAACGTTAGCGGCGGTTGGAATGAAGGCGACGGAGGCTTGTTGCAAGGGTTTGCCGACCAATTCCTGTAGGGCGTTGACAATGGAGGCATTTGAGAGACCGCCGGAGGTGAGGAGGAGTTTCATAGGTTTCAGCATGAATATAGCAATTATGCTTTGCTAGGTCTACCGCCTGTTTCTTGCTTCAACGTTTAAAATAGCAATGAAGTTGGTTTTTAAGGATACGCGATAAATGTTATACTTTACGAAGTTATGCCTTCGCCCGAAAAAAGATCTGAACCGCTGATCATTGATCCACGTGGCGCTCCCCTTAGACAAACTGAGCCCCTCATTACAAGCCCCGCTTCTCGTCTTGCGGAAAAGCTCCCTTCTACTGGGGGCAGTATTGTCATTCCTGACGTGCGTACAACCCTCCCAAAAGAATTAAAAGGGAAAGGATTTCATACAAAAGATGGCCTCCTGTATCTTCCGCCCGAAAAAGATGATCGAACAGCGGTAGAAACAGATATCACTTCTGCCCCAAAAGAGCTGCGCGAGGAGCAACCAGTTGAATATTTTGGATTTAAAGCCTCTGAAGTCATGGCCGTGCAAGACGCCCATCGACGATACGCCAAAAATTTATATTCGGGATTGCCTGAGCAAAGGGCGATTTATCTCACCCGTTTAATGGAAGCTGCCGGGTTTCCCACAGAACAGGCCGAGGACGACGGGGCGGTTGCTTTTGTGCATGGTATAGCGAGGGTGATTGCGCGCGAATCCACAGAGAAAGACGGCGAAAAACCAAGCTTCGTGCGAGAAGGTTTCCTAGGAAAATTCTGTGCAGACTTTGGTCAACCAAGACACCCAAAAGCGAGTTCCGAAGCCGGCTCTTATCGCAACCTTGCGCTTTTGCTGATGCCGGATATTTGGAATGACTTGAAGCCCAACGAGCGGCGCTGGGCGCTAGATAGCCTCCTAAGTTTGTATGAATATACGGAGAATGCCGAAGACATTTATTCACCAGAAGTATTTTTACGCGCCGCAGAAATAGTTGATAAAGAAGAGGATGCAGGGGTCCGTTCGTTGGTCTACCTGCTGTGCGAGATGGTTCCTTACGGACAAATTCCTGAAGAAGCCAAAGATTCCCTAGCAAAAACCATTGCGCGTCGTAAAGAATATCATGCCCCAATCGCCACCGCCCTTCTCACGGATCCTGTTGCTCGTGCCAAAGAAGTGGCCGGTCGCGGAACGCTAAGAACCGAATATGTAGCTTTTCGCAAAGACGTCCTTGACCGACTGTCAGGAGATATTGATGAGTTAGCACGCCTGCCATTAGCAGACTGGGTAAAGCTTGTCCAAGACATTGAACGACTAAACCTCCTTACTGTTACGGATGATCCCGAAGAACAAGCACAACTCGGCGAAGAAACGTTTGGAATTGAGCTTGAATTTGCTCCCTATCCAGCCCAATTCCTAGACACAGAATCCTCTGCTTACAACAGAAAATCCCTACCGAGCTACAAATCAGGCAGAGTCAGCGAGATAAAAGAGGGGTTAAGACGCTTTAACGCAAATAAACCGCATCGTCCCGAAGGACTCAATGACTGCTCAATAGATCAAGGCTGCATTGAGGTGCGCACCACGGGAGCGAACCATCTTACGGAAAGGACCTTTAGAGAGCTTCGAGAAACCGTGCGAGCGGCCGAACATTTTTTGCCTGCTGATGTAGCCACGTTCCATCTTCACGTAGAACGAGAAAAGAAAGCCCATGGCTTCGAAAGCCTATTCGCCTTACAAAGAGATAATGACAACGGACCCCGTGGAACACTTGAACTTCGCTCCTTTCGCCCTCCCACTACCCTCCTACAGGTTCCCGGCGGAACAAAAACACGCTCGCAAAAAACGGATGTCGTGGCTATTGAGCGTACGGTTCTTTTCTCCACTCTTAGCCTGGACATGCCTTTTTTCGCATACGGAGACACCACCCCACCCTTGCTTTATGAACTAGACGGATTTCCTGCCAGAGAGGGGGTGCGAAAAATCCTTTCTCTTGCCCTGTGCGGACAAGATCCACGGCAACGGGCAGCCGCCATTCAACTCATACATCGTCCACCCCTCTTTTTACACGCGCACCTGATGTCGGAACGAATTTTTCGTGATGCCCCGACAGGACGGAAAATTGAATATTGCATAGAAGGGAAAAAGATGGTGTATGCAGCACACCAAGAAGACTACACAGCCACTTGGCGCTCAATCGTATTGGATAAGCCTGAGACCTATAGCCTAGAGCGGTCACACTTATCACCCGATGATCGGAAGGATTTGTACAAAAAGCTTCTGCAAAACACAACGCTTTATGGAGAGGATCTAGAGGGTATATTGAGAACACATGTCTCTGACGCCTCTGAGGAAGATCGTGCACTGTTTCACCTCACCTATTATGCCTCTTCTGATGCGGACGATATACGAGCTGCGTTCGCCTATGTACAAACGCATGCATCCGCAGATCATGCCTCGCAACTTTTTTTGAGGCTAGAGAGAAGGGTTCTAGAGGAGTTACCAGATCGTAATCCGGAGCTATTAAAGACCCTCCTCATCGAAGGCAGCATCCCTGAACCCCTCATCATTAGTGTTTGGTATGGTATTTTTGATCGTCTCCATCATTCTGATTGGCAAGATTTTATCCTCGCACGTTATCCTGAACTTGATGCACGGTCTCGAGAAAGTATCTATTCTTATATTAAACGTGAGGTAACGAATGATGAATATGGTCGTCCAGTGTCACCCCCCTTACAATACTTGTTTCAAAAATGCGTCCTTCAAGAACAGGATGTTGGGATCAAGGCTCGCGCTATTGCCTTGGCTTTACATTCTGGATTTTTAGAGGATGCTTCTTCTGCATGGAAGGATATTCTTCAAGGAGAGTTTGAAAAGCTCGAAACAAAAGATCGCGAGCGACTGTTAGAAGCACTCGTCACGACCAAAGATCCTCTCGCTCTTGAGTTTTTAGGAGAATTTTTTCCTTATAAGATTGCGTGGAGTGACGGGTACACGCAAAAACTTATCAGGTTAATTGCAGAAAACTTAAGCTTAGAAGGACGTGGATTTTTATTGGCTCTCTATGAACATAATCCTACACCCGTCGTAGAGCGCTCCATTGAACAAGCTCTTCCATTTATCCGTCAGCAAGGAGCGCGTCCTCCGCGCAGGAGAAAAGCTGCCGCATACGAATTCTCTGACCAGCTCTAGGATGATTTGGATTATCCCTAGACTATCCAATCGTATACGGCGGCCAACTCGACAATTCTGTGACCTGGATCATGGATGCGGCCTGTGTGGTCGCTGCGAAACCAAGGCCTAGAGCGAGAGTAAAACATGTGGAAATGAGAGCTTTTTTAGAGGAGATTTGTGGCATAGGGTAGCGAAAAAAAATGAATCAGTGCTCGCTACTTTCTAGCTTAGTCTATTGTGGTGAAGATGGTAACCAATGTACTAAAATACCCACCGAAAGGTGGGTATTTTTCTAGGCGTTCTTTAAGGTTTCGATATGCAATTTTTTCATCTTGAGCATGGCTTGCATGATTTTACTTTCATCGGCTGCCTCGACGGGTATTCCGCCTTCTTTGAAGGTGGTCGTGGTCAAATTGCCGCCGAAGACGGTTTTGTAAAATTCCATGGCTTCTTTGGTGTTGCCGTTGAATCCGATATAGGGATTGAGCTTGGTTTGCATAGGTTTTATGAGCTTAATTAAGCCTAAACGTTAGGGTATATGAGAATGTGGTTTTTTGGAATATAGTTACCCCTTTTCGTCAAAGAGGCGATTCTATGATGAAATGAAGGCATGACCGACGAACGCTACTCGCACATTCGCTTCTTACAAGGACAGTCCCTGGATGATTGTTTTGTATTGGTAGAATATTCCCTGTATGAAGACTTTAAGGATACGGAAGAAATTGAATGGTCGTTGACTCATCTTTTAGATGGAAAACGTATTTCTCTTCTCACGGGACCGGGGGAGGCGGACAGCCTATGGGTCTCACCGGCGGGAACCGTCTATCTTGTCGCGCGTACCAATGAAGGATATGGATTACATGTTGGTCGCCCCACCGCGAACGGATATGTTTGGAAATTACAAGAGTCGGTGCGTAGCGAGACAACGTACGTGCAATGGGTGCGTGGCTTATCAGAGCATGAGGTGATTTGTTGGGGTGGCGGCATTCTCTCCCCTTCGCCCTCTTCAGATCCAGATCTTACACCTGTGCGACTTGATCTCCCCACCTGCTGGATTGGGAGCGGCGATACTTGGACACAGCACCCTGGACCTGGCTGGGTATATGATATAGGTGGGCGAAGTTTAGATTCCTTAGTTGCCGTGGGAAATCATGGACTTATCGCTTATTGGAATGGAACAGCCTGGGAAAAAGATCCTACTCAACTCTCGATGGACATGAGCTTTGTACAGGTGACGCCAAGCGGTGAGATCTATGGAGCCTCGTATTATGGACGCGTCTTTCAACGAGCGATGACTGGCTGGAAAGAAATCGGCGAGCATTTAGGCCATATTTACGGCCTGGCTCAATGGCAAGGAAAGATCTTCATTGCGACAGGATATGGGTTACATCGGATTGAAGGAGATGAAATTGTTATCGAACAACCGCATATAGACGTAAGGAGAATTTGGGCAGGAAAAACCTTACTTTGGGCAGATGGGGTGGCGGTACATGAGATTGACGGGACGTCAGAGCGATCGATCCCTTGTAAGGATATTTTTTAGGAGACCGACTCTTTCCTGATAGGTTAATTCAACCTAAAAATCATGTAATTGAGGTACGTGGCAAAACTTACCCAGATGAGATATGGGGCTAATAGATAGGCGGCTGGTTTTGAGATGCGATAGAAGCAGATGATGGTTCCCACAATAAGTATCCAGAGAATGACAATATTGATGAGCGCCATAAACGGGCTATGCGCTCCAAAAAATAGAACGGACCAGAGCGCGTTTGCAAGTAACTGTGCACCAAATAGGGATAATGCTATTTTCCACTTTGGATGCTGACGTCCTCGTTTTATGAGCAAAAAGAGCGCTACTCCCATTAAGGCGTATAGGATGGTCCAGACTGGACCGAACACCCAGCTCGGTGGGTTGAGCGCTGGTTTAGCCAGGCCTGCATACCAGCTAGGGATAGCTGATACCGTGAAGATGGAACCAATGATGCCGGCAAGTTCACAGATCGCTATACAAAGGGCGAGCCACATCACCTCTGCTACACGTATATTCATATATCCATCTTAGCGAGAACGTCGCGTGCGCGCTACTCTCTTTTACGGATATCCTTTATCCTTAGGATACGTGTAGAACATCTCTCCGTCATCGCTCTTTATTTTTCTATGAAACATTCTTTCTTCGCGGCGATCTTGAACATTCTTTTGCTTTGCGCCGTTATTTTGGCCGTGAGCTCTTACTTCATTTATCACACGCATTACATCGGGCTTGTGATTATCGGACTTGGTATCCTCTGCCTTCTCTCACTCATCCCCTTCCATATTCCTCTTAAGCGTCTCTGGCCTGACATCGTATTTGGGACCATTGATAATGGCATCTTAGCGATTATGGCAATTTTTGGGGGTGAACTTGGCGGGGTGGCGGGTGCCGTCATTGGCGGCGTCGTGGGAAATGCCGTGACGGATGGGATTGCAGGAATCTTTGAAGGACTTATCGCCGAACGGGCGCGGGCGGCCAAAATGAGTGACAAACGCACGATGCTCGGTTCCGCCGTAGGGAAGATGGCTGGATGCTTGCTGAGTGCAGGGGTGGTGCTTTTCATCGCGAGTCTTATCCAAGGCTAAAATCTCCTTTCAATGGCTCTTTGCCTTTGTGGCTGCGCTGAGCTTTCTTTCGTATATCATGTTTTACAAGCGTCCTGAACCGCATGCCGTCCATGAAGAGCCTCGTGCAGATCAGCCCACGAAAGGCATTGAGGCGATGGTATTCTTAGGACTTATTGCCGCACTCTTCTTGCTCTTCATTAGCTTTCAGATTACGTATTTGTTTGGCGGCGAAGCGAATATCTTGAACGCTGGATTCACCTATGCAGAATATGCTCGGCAAGGGTTTTGGGAATTATTAGCGGTAGCGGCGTTGTCGCTATTGGTACTCCTTGTTTCTGAAAAATATGCTGGCACGGAAGGAAAGAAGGATACGCGCTTCCAGATCCCGGCTCTGATCCTGATCGCTGAAGTTGGCGCATTGATAGCCTCTGCCTTCAAACGCTTATCTCTCTACATCGATACCTACGGCATGACAGCACCGCGGTTTTATGTGGTTGGGTTTATCATTTTTCTCGTAGGGCTCTTCATTCTCTTGGCGGTTAAGTTCGTGACGTTAAAGCGTGAATCATTCTTCGCGTTTGGCACCTTGCTTTCAATCGCCGTCTTTCTCATTATCGTAAACCTGATAAATCCAGATGCGTTTATCGCAAAGGCAAATTTGGAACGATACAATCAAAGCAGGAAGCTTAATCCGACTTACCCAAATCTCTTGCCTATTGATACGATCTATCTTAGCAGTCTATCCACGGATGCAGAACCCTGGAAAATTGAGTTGTACAAGATACTGACTGGTGAAGATAGGGCGTATATGCAAAGATCGCTTCTGAGACAGAAGGAGCGATTAGAAAAAAGTAGCCAGGATTGGCAATCGATGAACCTCTCGCGTGCGCGAGCATTAGAGTTGTTGCGGGCAGCGGGGATATAGAATCACTCATCTTGAACATAAAAAACACCCTCTATTTACGGGTGTTTTTTATTAGCTTGATGAACTCTCTTATTCAGCTATTTATTTTAATACGACTGCGCGAAGAACCATTTTTCGCTCGTCTTCTCCGCGCAATAGATACAAGTACTCTCTTCGCTCATTTCCGCCAAGCAACGCGTTGTTGCCTTGGTCTGTTCTTTGATATTGGCTTCGCAGTCGCTTTTGCCACACCAGTAGGCTTTTAAGAACCCCTTCTCCCCTTCCATGCGTTCTTTGAACTCGTTCCATTCATTCACTTCGTGCGTTGAGCTCTTTAAGAATACTTCTGCTTGTGTGAGAAGGTTTGTTTGAACAGCTTCAAGTAGCTCTCCCACTTTTAAGGCAGAATCTTCTAGACGAATAGACATTTTCTCATCGGTGTCGCGGCGAACGAGGGTTAACGTCCCCTCCTCTACTTCTTTCTTGCCAATCTCAATGCGCAACGGTACCCCTTTTAATTCCCATTTGTTTATCTTCCAGCCGATTCTTTCATCTTGCGTGTCGATCTTTACTCGATAGCCCGCCCCTTCTAGGCCATCTGAAATCTTCTGACAGAATGTATTGATCGCGTCATCGGATTTTACTGGCAGAATAACGATTTGGATGAGAGCGAGTTTTGGTGGCAAGCGCAGCCCTTTATCATCGCCGTGCGCGACCACGACCCGCGCCGGCAAACGTGCCAGCGCATCCGGGAG
>CAZIQG010000042.1:0-9477 GCA_964541725.1 uncultured Gammaproteobacteria bacterium | reverse complement strand
TTTGGTCTTGGCTTTCCTCCACGCGCGATTGGCTTTGTACGAGAGGGGGGACGATGGAAGCGCGTCAAAAAAGGGGATGGTCAATCCTATTCAAGCACGATCTGGTCGTTAAATTGGCTACCTCTCGGAGGCTTTGTGCGTCTTAAAGGCGAACAGAATACAGACAATCACGCCGTTGATTCCTTCGCCAGCAAATCGGCCTGGGCACGCGCCTGGATTCTCGTCGCGGGTGTTCTCATGAATTGGTTACTCGCCATCTTAATTTTTACAATCGGGTTTAGCGTGGGTGTACCCACAGATCTAAGCGGATTGCCTGAAGGAGCGATGGTAAAAGACAAACACATCGAAATCACCCAAGTCGTCGAAGGTTCACCAGCCGCAAAAGCGGGCATGTTGCCCGGCGATCACGTTACGCGTATTGGAAACGTAGATATCGATACTTCAGAATCTGCGCGGATGGAGTTAAGTAAGCAGAGCAAGGTAGGGGAATCCCTCACACTCCAAGTCAAACGCAACGAACAGATCATCGATCTTGTCACCCAGCCCGCCTTTATTGAATCCATTCAGCGTCCTGGCCTTGGGATTGGATTAGCAGATGTGGGTACAGTCCGCTTACCTGTCTATCGTGCTGTGCCACAAGCCGTCGTGACTACCTACACCTTTACCAAGTTGATTCTCTCAGGCTTTTGGAGCATGTTGCGCGACCTCGTCGTCTCACAAAAAACCAGCACGGAATTATCCGGTCCCGTCGGCATTGCTGTCATGACCGGCAAAGTTGCCAAGCAAGGCATGTGGGCACTCGCTCAATTCGCGGCCATCCTGTCTATCAATCTCGCCGTGGTAAATCTGCTACCAATCCCTGCCTTAGATGGAGGACGCCTCGTCTTTGTCTTTATTGAAGTCTTACGCCGCAAACGTCGCTCGCTTGTGTGGGAAGCCCGCCTCCATCAAATTGGCTTTCTTCTCTTAATCAGCTTAATCGTTCTCGTCACTGCCAAAGACCTCCGCACCTACGGCGCCCCTGTTTGGCAAGGGATTAAGCACTTTGTGGGATTATAGTCAGTAGCCCCTTCATCTTCTTCTTCGTCATCCCGAACGGAGTTATACGAAGAGAGGAATCTCGCAGCGGAACGAGTAGCCTTCGCAGTATCTCTTATCGCTACCTGTTCCGGTCGAGATTCCTCCATCGTCGTCGGACTCCTTCTTCGGAATGACCAGAATAAAAGCCACCTTTCTTGCTAAAACCTAATCCCTGACGCCTGATGCCTAGCTCACTATGACTCTCCCTGAACATCTCCACGCCCTCAAAACCCAAGCCCTCACAGATATCGCTGCCGCCAAAACGCCGGCGGATATTGAGGCGCTTGAAATTCGCTATGTCGGACGTAAAGGTGAATTAACGAGTGCACTCAAAGGTCTAGCGGATCTTCAAGGCGATGAACGTCGTGAGTCGGGCATGCTCGCAAATGAAATTAAGCAAGAGCTAGAAAAAACCCTCGCTCACGCACGCGAGCGATTAGGGCAAAAAGATCTCGAAAACAAGCTCAAGGCAGAACAGATCGATGTCACCGAGCCAGGCGCGCGTCCACCTTCCGGACACCTCCATCTTGTCACGCAAGCCATCCAAGAAATCACCGATATTTTCGCGCGCGCAGGATTTGAACGTACCCGCTATCCCGAAGTCGAGTGGGATTGGTATGCGTTTGAAGCGCTCAACATGCAAAAAGATCATCCCGCTCGCGATGAATGGGAAACCTTTTTTATGGATGCCCCTGCATCTGAGCGTTGGGGCAAAATGATTTTGACGCCACATGCAACAAGCGGTACGGCTCGTCGTCTTGCAGAAAAAGAGTTACCGATTCGAGCCATAAACATCGCACGGACATTTCGAAGACAGATCGATGCCACGCATTTACCCATGTTTCATCAATTTGATGGCGTGTATGTCGACAAGGGCGCATCCATTGCGAACCTCATCGGTACATTAGAGTATTTCGTTCATACCTTTTTCGGAGCCGACCGCAAGGTTCGTATCCGTCCGTTTCATTTTCGTTTTACCGAGCCATCCTTCGAAGTCGACGTCTCTTGTGGGGTATGTAATGGAACAGGCATGATAAACAAAACGGATCATCCGGATTCAGAGACCGTAAACTTAGGCATCTCAAAATGCAGAACGTGTAAACAAGGATGGGTTGAGCTCGGTGGCGCTGGTATGCTTCACCCAAATGTATTAAAAGCAGCTGGTATTGATCCAGATATTTATTCCGGGTTTGCCTTCGGCTGGGGTGTCGAGCGTACCTACATGATGAAAGAAGGAACCAAGCTCGACGATATCCGCTTGCTCATGAAAAACGACCTACGCTTTTTGCAGCAATTCTAGCCTATGAACATTCTCGCTTCTTACGATTGGATCAAAGATTACGTGACGCTGACAGAAACGCCCGAACAATTTGCGGCGCGTGTTTCGTTATCCGGTCCTGGCATCGAACGTCTCTATCCTCAAGCGCCTCTCTACGACGGCATGGTTGTCGGACAAATTAAAGACATCGAAACGCACCCAAACGCCGACAAACTTCGTTTAGCAAAGGTGGATTTAGGCGAGAGAGTCATCACCGTCGTGTGTGGGGGATCGAATCTTGAACGTAACCAATGGATCGTGGTCGCCTTGCCGGGTGCCAAAGTACGTTGGCACGGCGAAGGTGAGTTGATCGAGCTGAAGCCAACCGAGATCCGTGGTGTTGCTAGTGAAGGCATGATTTGCGCCGCGAATGAAATCGGGTTATTCGATGCCTTTCCACACGGAGAACGTGAGATCTTAGACCTCGGTAAAGCATTTAAGAAAGAAAAGAAAACCATCTTCAAAGCCGGACAGTCTCTCACTTCTTTTTTAGGATGCGAACAAGACGTCATCATGGATATCGAAGTTACCACGAATCGACCTGATGCCATGGGAATGGTCGGATTGGCTCGTGAAGCCGCCGCCATTTTGAAACAACCATTTACCTGGAAGGCCCCAAAACTCAAGACAGGAGAACAGCCGCTCAACGTCCAAGTCAGCAAGAAAGACCTTTGTCCACGCTTCATGGCGGTTCGTATTGACGGGGTAAAGGTTGGCCAATCTCCTTGGTGGTTAAAGCGTCGTCTCTTATCTGCCGGACACCGTCCCATCAACAACGTCGTAGACATCACCAACTACATCTTGCACGAACTCGGAAGACCGATGCATGTGTTTGATGCGCAAAAAATTCAAGGCGGATTACATGTTCGTTCAGCGAAGCCGGGTGAGACACTCAAAGCCCTCGACGGAAAAACTTACGAACTTGATGGACACCATCTCGTCGTTGCAGATGACGTGGGCCCACAATCAATCGCCGGCATCATGGGCGGAGAAGAAAGCGGAGCAACCTCAGATACAACGAGTGTCATTTTTGAGTGCGCCGTTTGGGATCAGACCCATATCCGGAAAACGGCTCGCGAACTCAACCTGTCTTCAGATTCGCAATCATTGTTCGAAAAAGGACTTTCAACCGAATCCTGTCCGATTGGTCTGGCTCGTGCCATGGAGCTTTGTTTAAAGTTAGCCGGCGGCAAAGTCACCTCCGTGATCGCGGACGTACAAGCCGAACCATACGTCTCTCCAACCTATTCCGTCACGGTCAAAGAAGTAAACGACCTCATCGGTCTCGCGCTCGATAAGAAGGCTATCAAGGATACGTTGAAGCGTCTCGGGTTCTCGATACTCGATACTCGATACTCGATACAAGTTAAGGTTCCCTGGTGGCGCGATCATGATATTGAGTCTGGACGCGATTTGATCGAAGAAGTAGCTCGTGTCTACGGGTACGTCAATATTCCCGCGATCTATCCAAAAGCTCCTACTCCTAAGCCTCGCAACAATACGCTCGTACAAGAACAGCGCGTACGTGAACTCGCCAAAGGGGCCGGATATACCGAAATACTAAGCTATTCTTTCATCTCAAAAGAATTAGCAGACAAGGCAGGATTTGATACGAGTCGTATGCTGCGTGTGCAGAATCCGCTCTCGGCTGATTTTGAGTTCATGCGCACCACGCTTTTTCCCTCCATGCTCCAAACCGTCGCAGAAAATCAGGAACGTTTTCGCTCACAACGTATTTTTGAAGTGGCTAATGTCTATTATCTACGCAACGGAAAAACACACGATCTTCCCAAAGAAGAAGGGGAATGTGTCGCGGCCGTCTTAGGCAAGGATGAAGCCTTCCGCGAAGCAAAGGGATTGACGGAGCATCTCTTACGCGAGTTTGGCATCGACTCCATTCAATGGAAACCACTCATAAGCGATCTCTTCTGGCATCCAGGACGCACGGTCCAAGCCTTCAACGGTGAGCACTTGCTCGCAACCGTCGGAGAAGTGCACCCAAGTATCGCCAACAGATTCAAGATCGAAGATCGTGCAGCTCTTGCACACATTCCTTTAAAGGAATTGTTTCTAGCTGCCAAACATACGAAGACGTACAAATCTTTACCAATCTTCCCAGAAGCCAAACGCGACATCGCGCCCGTGGTCGCGCGTCATGTGACCGTTCAAGCCATGGAGCAAGCCATCCGTCAGACATCTTCCCTTATTACATCGGTAGAATGGAGTGAAACCTACCAAGGACAAGGGATCCCGGAAGGAAAGAAATCGCTCACCTTTCATCTTACATTCACTCACTCAGATCGCACCCTGGAAACCAGCGAAGTGGACGCGGCCATGCAGGATCTACAACAGGCGCTAACCCAGCAGCTTCAGGCAGAGTGGAGAGCCTAGGCCAGCCACGCGCTCATCTGCTATCCTATCGTCTATATGTACCTTTCTTCCCGTGATGCTTTGCTCCTAGCGGGCGCAGTGAGTCTTCTATTCGTCAGCGGCTTTCTCTGCTGGGTCTTATACGAGCTCGCCCGCATGCTGCGTCAAACAAATGATCTTCTAGAAGACACGCGCGAAAAAATCACGCGCGTCGAAGAATTCGTCTCTGATATCAGCGAGCGCATCGGTTCCGCCTCACAATATCTGGGCATTCTCGCCACGGCCGGCAAAGAAGTTTTTGGCTGGATGCAAAGCAGAAAACAAGCTTCGCTCATGGATGAAGAAGATGAGCTCTCAGAAGACGAGCCTCCAAAACGAAAGCGAAAACGCCTGTAACCCTCCTCTTGAACCTCGTCATACCGAACGTAAAATAATTTATCCCCTTTGTTCGCAGGCCTTGCGCCGTCAGCGATCCTCCTATGTCAGAGCAACCTTCCCTGCCGAAGAGCCCGTTTGCGCATCTCCACGCCCACTCCATGTTTTCGTTATACGACGCCATGGGGGATGTAAAAGAGCTTGTAGATCGTAGTAAAGAGCTCGGATACGATGCGATTGCGCTGACAGATCACAACTCGCTCTACGGCACCATCGAATTTTACGAAGCCGCCCATAAAGCCGGTATAAAACCCATCATCGGCGTAGAAGCGAACATCGCCCCGCACAAACATACGGATCGTCGTCCGGGAATTGATACGCATAGTTTTCATCTCACCCTCTTGGCCGAAACCAATGAGGGCTACAAGAATTTATTACAACTCATCTCCATTTCCTATCTTGAAGGGTTTTACTACAAACCCCGCATGGATAAAGATCTCCTGCGCCAGTTTGGAAAGGGGATTATTGCCCTATCCGGTTGCGGAAAAGGGGAAATTCCTAAGGCCTGCCAATCCCATGACATGGAACGAGCCCAGGAACTCGTGAAGCAATACCAAGAAATTTTTGGGAAAGAGAACTTCTTCCTCGAGCTCGTCCACCATCCTGAATCGCCAACGCAACTCGACATCAACGAAAATTTAATTGCTTTATCAAAACTCACAGGCGCACCCATTGTTGTTACAAAAAACGTCCACTATTTGCACGCGGATGATCGGGAAGCCCAAGACGTACTCATGTGTATCCACGATGGCAAGCTCTTAGATGATCGTCGCCGTGCCTCCATGTCGCTTGTCGATCACTCTCTTTGTGGTCCCGAAGACATGGTTGAAGCCTTCAAAGACCATCCCGAAGCCATTACAAATACACGTCTCATCGCCGATCGTTGCAACGTGAAATTAGAATTAGGCAAGAATCTTCTACCTAAATTTGACGTGCCCGAAGGAGAAACGGAAAATGGCCATTTACGTGCCCTCTGCGAACAAGGACTACAGAAACGCTACCCAGAGCCAGAGCAACAAAAAATTGCCCGTGAACGCATGGAATTTGAACTCGGTACCATTGAACGCATGGGCTTTGCTGCTTACTTTTTGATCGTGCAGGACTATATCGTGTGGGCCAAAGAGCACGGCGTCATCGTCGGCCCAGGCCGTGGCTCCGCCGCCGGCTCTATCGTGGCCTATGCGCTCGATATTACAAACCTCGACCCTCTTCGCTACGGCTTGCTGTTCGAACGCTTCCTTAATCCCGATCGTATCTCCATGCCAGATATCGATACGGATTTTGATGATGTCAAACGCAAAGATGTTATCGAATATGTCAGTAAAAAATATGGCGTAGATCGCGTAGCCGGTATCATCACCTTCGGAACCATGGCTGCTCGCGCCGCCGTACGTGATGTCGGGCGCGTCTTAGGCTTGCCGTATGGTGATGTCGATCGCGTGGCGAAGATTGTGCCACCACCCGTTCAAGGAAAACACATTCCTCTCGAGCAATCCATTAAAGAAGCGCCCGAGCTCAAGCAGGTCTACGAAACAGATCCGCGTATCAAACGTTTGATTGATCTCGCCATAAAGCTCGAAGGAACAACACGCCACGCTTCTCAACACGCCTGTGGCGTCGTGATTGCTCCAGAAGCGCTCTCGCATTTCTCTCCGTTACAAAAAGCGCAAGGCGGCGATGTCGAACAAGTCATCCAATACTCCCTCCATTCTGCGGAAGTTTCTGGCTTGCTTAAGATGGATTTTTTGGGTTTATCCAACTTATCCGTCATACGCGATTGTTTAGAGATTATTGAAGCCGTTCACGGTGATATCATTGATATCAACACCATCCCTCTCAATGATGAAAAAACCTTTGAACTATTAGGAAAAGGGGAAACGACGGGGGTGTTTCAATTGGAATCAGAAGGGATGAAGAAGTACATTCGTGAATTAAAACCGACCATGATCGAAGATATCATCGCCATGGTAGCGCTCTACCGTCCAGGTCCGATGCAATTCATCGAATCATTTATTGATCGTAAGCATGGGCGAGAGAAAATCAAATTCATGCACCCACTGACAGAGAATGCTCTTAAAGAAACCTATGGAATTCCTGTCTATCAAGAGCAAGTCATGCAAGTCGCCAAAGATATGGCCGGCTTCACCCCAGGAGAAGCTGACACGTTGCGAAAAGCCATGGGAAAAAAGATCGCCAAACTCATGGCGGAATTACGCGTGAAATTCGTTGAAGGCTCGGTAAACAAAGGCGTTGGACGAGACACAGCAGAAGCCATTTTCCAACAATTCGAAGAATTTGCGGCCTACGGCTTCAACAAATCACACGCCGCTTGTTACGCGCTCATCGCGTACCAAACCGCCTACCTCAAAGCTCACTACCCAGAAGCCTTCATGGCTGCGCTCTTAAATTCCGATTCCGGCAACATCGACCGTATCACGATTGAAGTCGAAGAATGTCGACGCATGGGGGTGGAAGTACTGCCACCCGATCTCAACGAATCATTTACGCGTTTCACCGTCATAAAAGACAAGCACCAGATTCGTTTCGGGCTTGTCGCCATCAAAGGCTTAGGTGAAGACGTCGTCGACACCATCATCGCAGAACGCAAGAAGAACGGGGCATTCAAAGATCTTGCGGATTTTGCTTCCCGCATCCAAGATCGATCCTTTAACCGTCGTTCAGTCGAATCTCTGATCAAGTCAGGTGCGCTTGATCGTTTTGGAGAACGAAACGCCCTTTGCTTCAACATCGAAACCATTCTCGAATACCACAAACGCATTTCACAAGAAGCTTCAAGCGGACAATTCAATCTCTTCTCATTTGCTCCCGTTGAAACACATCCGCCGCTCAAGCTAAGAGCCGCCGCCCCTGCCACCCAACGCGAACGCTTAGCCTGGGAAAAAGAACTCCTCGGTCTCTACATTTCTGAGCACCCATTCCGTGAGTATGGGGAAATGCTGCATGGCTTGTTTACCGATATCAAAGAACTTCCCCATCATCGCGATAAAAAGAGTGTACGTATTGGAGGGATTGTCACCCTCGCAAAAAAGATCACCACCAAAAACAACGAGCTGATGGTGTTCGCAAAACTCGAAGACATGAGCGAGGCGATTGAAGTCGTTGTATTCCCACGCATCTACAAAGACAAGCCAGAGATCTGGGAAGTAGGAAAGACTCTCGTTGTCTCCGGCCGCTATCAGGAAAAAGAAGGGGAACCAAAGCTCTTGGCCGAATCTGGCTATGAAATCACCCCAGATAATGTGGAGGACATCAAAAAATTCATGAAACAATCCGGGATAGGGGATGAACAAAGCGGTATCGGGTATCCAGTATCGGGTATCGAGCAAGAAAAGACACCCAGCAACATGCCAGCTGAGCTGGCAACGACTGAAACTAAGGAAGCCAGCTCACCTGGCCCAAAAAAGCGCTCAGTCCAGGCGGTGAATTTACACCTTCGCGCACATCTACCCGAATCCGCGCTACTTAAGTTGCGTGGAGTATTAGACCAACATCCCGGGCAATACCGCGTTTACTTCTCTGTCGAGCATCCCGTCAAGCAAAAGATCCTAACATCATATCGCATTGCATTTGATGACTTAGTCGCAAAAGAGTTGGAGGGATTATTAGGAACAGACACCGTTAAAGCAGAAGTATAAAGACGCATTCACTTCGATTATTGAACGTGCTATCATATTGCCGTATGCCGTCTGCACCTTCCCTCGTGACGAAGAAAAAACCGCTCTATCGTCGCAAAGCAAAAGCGCGTCAGCCAATTTCCTCGGCAGCCATTACCCCCATGACCGCGCGTGAACGCGCTCATTGCCGTGCTCACCACTACTGGATGATCGCGACCCTAACCGCCTTTCCGGTTGGCCTTGGCATCGTGAGCTATCTCGGCCTCGGTCCCACCATCTCCTTCTTGGCCGGAGCCGTCGGTTCTCTGCTCGTCTTATTTTTGAATATCCTTCTCGAACGCGAATTCTGGATGCTCGAATCCCACTGGAAAGCCCGCTTCGAAGACCCCGATTTTTCCCATCGCCTCCTCGTCGTCTCCGGGGCATTATTATTGATGGTCCAAACCAGCTTCCTCGTCTTCTTTCTTCTTGATCAACCCTTCGCCACCAAAGTCGTCAAACTCCTCGTAACCGCGCGTTTGTAGCAGATAAAATCAAATCACCCTCCTCTCCCCATCTAGGGCTCCAATAGCTGGCAGAATTTTTCGGTTACAGCTGTCTGAGCAAGGAGCTAAGGCCGTTGCACTCGATTTGCGGTTG
>CAZIQG010000041.1:0-9512 GCA_964541725.1 uncultured Gammaproteobacteria bacterium | reverse complement strand
AAATTGCATACCTCTGTGGGGTCAGAGGAGTCCAGGATGTATCTGAGCTTGTGCAGTACCTGAAGGCAGAACGAAGCCGAACCCCGGATCAGCGTCGCGACTGGCGCCGTGAGCAGCGCAAGCTCACGGGCGAGTGATCCCGCCGCACCACCCCCACCACAACTACACCACCTCCTACACCCCGCACCGTCGTGAGACAGAGCGGGGTGAAATCATTTTTAATAAAATAATATATTATATTTTCTTATTTGATCCCCTGCTCGCTATCTGTTCCGCTGCGAGATCCCTGACTGCGTATGACTTCGTTCGGGATGAAGACGAGTAAAAAAATATATCTTTGTCGATACTTCATGCATGAGCAACGTATAAAAAATTATCAGAGCATCGACTGTTGACAACTTCTCTTGCACACAAAAATTAATTTATGTGTTATACTCGTGGACGTGATCGTTGGACGATGTGTAAACATCACAACGAGCATCGATCGAGCTCAGCTCGACGACTAATAAACTAGAAAGGAGAGTGAATAATATAATATGGCAATGAAGAAAAAAGCTGTGAAGAAGACCGTTAAGAAGGCGGTTAAGAAGACCGTTAAGAAAGCTGTGAAGAAAGCCGCTCCTAAGCGCAAAGCTGCTGCAAAGAAGCGCAAATAGTTTTCATACACGCTCTTTTGAACAGGAGGAGATTCCCCGATTTATTCGGGGAATTTCTTGTTTTATCTGCTTTGCAGACACATCTTCTTTATTTTAATATTACTTATAGACTTGCTATACGACTCCCTGTTACGGACGAACCCAATGAAAGAAGAGGATGACAAATAGGACCGAGACAACCGCCAGACGAAGAAAGGCGACGCGCAAGAACATAGGTGACGGACGAGGAGGAGCAAAGTACACAGAGCGATACATATAAGGAGGGGGCGGAGATAACAAAATGAATGAGGAGATACGCTTAAACAACCTCAGCCGTACGGGATTGAGACCCTCTTGTTGCTTTAGGAGAAATTAAATGGTGCGAAAGGAACGGATGACGGCGCGAACGACACCTTGAATAAGTGGGTCGTAACAGTAGATGGGTTGCATGGTCTTGTTGGCGGGTTGGAGACGGATGCGGTTCGTTTCACGATAAAACTTCTTGAGCGTGGCATAGGCGTTATCTAGCAGAGCAACGACGACCTCTCCATTTTTTGGTGAAGGATTCCTTTCTACGATCACGTAGTCTCCATCTAATATCCCTTCGTCGATCATGGAGTCGCCTTTCACGCGTAGGATGTAGGAGTTGGTTGAGTCTGGAACGAGATCGACGGGTACAGCCATGGTCTCGTGCTCCTCGACCGCTTCGATGGGCTGCCCAGCGGTGATTAGCCCCTTTAAGGGAAGCATAACCGCCTTTGCCCAACGCACCGCTTTATCGGTTGGCTCAAGCTCTCGATTAGCCGCGTTATTCGTGTCGCTACTCCCGCGTAGGTATCCACGTAGACGTAGAGCCTGGATATGCGTATGCACCGTGGACGGAGAGGCGAGATCGAGACCGGTCGCAATCTCACGATACGAAGGTGGATAGCCACGTTCGTTGATGAAGTTCACGATGAAGTCGAGAACTTCTTTTTGTTTGGGCGTAAGAGGGGTCGGCATATAGAACAAAAATAGAACAATTACCTTCGGCGGTCAAGGAGACTGATTTTATTGGGGAATTATTTTGTTATCCACAGGCACCCGCTCTTGCATACCATTTTTTTACCTACGTTTTTGTGTCATTCGCTGAGCGATTTTACCCCTATGTCAAGACGCAGAGAGTGAGACACATGCGCGACCTACTCTGTTAGAACACCCTAACAGTAAAGCGGCTGACGGTAGGTTTTTAGAGGCCCGCCTTATCTCTGCTTCAAAGATTTTGTTTGAACCACCTAACACGTTTAGCGCTTGCACCTCTCTGTTTTCTAGACATCCGCCTTATCCACAGCGTTTTCAAAACTCGTGTCACGATAGATATAGGAGCTGCGCAGAACGCATCTGAATAGCGGGTTTCCGTTACACATGCGGATGCAGCAGCTACATACATGCCCACGAATGTGTGGGGGCGTGCCTGCTCACGCCCCGGTGTTTTGAATTCCTTATTCGCTTGTCTGGCATTTCTTTTGCCGATTAGCGCGTGCGCGAATTCTCCGCTCGTCATCGGTGAAGTCAATTGGGCTGGCTCATCACACTCAAATGCAGATGAATGGGTAGAGCTTTGGAACACAAGTTCGGAAGAACGATCTTTGGCAGGTTGGAGTTTAGAGGGGGCGAGTGGCCATCTGATTACCTTTCCGGAAACAGCGGTTGTTCCCGCGTATGGAACGTTTATTCTCTCAAACTATGATGAAACAAATTCAAAAAGCGCTCTCGACACGCTTGCGCAATTGGTCACTACGGACGTGGCTCTCTCGAATGAAGCGCTCCATCTTGTCTTGAAGGATGCACAGGGCGCCGTGGTGGATGAAGCAGGTAACGGAACACGGCCACCCGCAGGCACAACAAGACCGCTCAGCTCTATGCTACGCACTGATCCTCTTGCCAACACCTGGACGAATGCAACGAGTAGCCACGGTCTTGATTCGGACGTAACGGATTTTGGCACTCCCGGCCATTGCGATGGATGCATACGTACGGAAGAAATAGTCACCGATATTCAGCTCCCCTCTAACACGGAATCTCCTCCTGAAGAATCTCTGCCTGTTATAAACACCTCCTCAACCTCTCCGCTTATTCCTGAATTACCAATCCCTGAAGAAGAAACAACTTCGACCATACCCACCACAGAAGAACCAGAACTTGTCCCAGAAGAACCTGTATTTACGGACACGACCTCGACAGAACCGGATGTCATTCCAGAACCGACAGATCCTGACTCCTCCACCTCTTCAACCATTGAAATACTCGAGCAAGAATCTTCGCCTTCGACATCTTCAACGGAAATAATTCCTGGGATTGAAACGTCCTGCACCTGGAGGTTGAGCAACATTCTTCCCGCTCCTAGCGATGGGCAAGAACGCGTCACGATCACCGGCTGTCACAATATAAATGACTTGTTTGGATTAGTGCTTCGCGATACTCAGAGCGTTGTCCTCACGGTGACATCTTCAACGCCATATCTCTTAACCAGTGAGCACGGGTGGCAACTTACCCTACCCAACCAAAGACTTAACAACAGCGGTGATTCCGTTTTCTTGTATGCGGCCGATGGAAGCTTGCTCGACAGCGTCAGCTATCCTTCGATGCAACACGATGAACAGTATGCACGCCTGGGAGATGGAACTTGGTGGATTCCAGAACGCGCTCCCCCACTCTCCCCCACCGCTTCTGTCCCTCCATCCACTTCTGCAGCTTCTTCCAACAACACGTCTCCTCCTGTTCCCTCGACGACTTCTTCAACTTCTCCGACAGCAACCTCGACAGCGACAACGGTTAAGAAACGAAGCACGACCATCACCGCCACTCATGCAAGCACCTCATCGACAAAAGCTACCGCTTCTTCAAAGAAGGTGACCAGCATGTCGTGGGCGGAATACACAGCCACTAAAGCACGAGGAAGCACAACTTCTTCAAAAGCAACGGTGGCAAAAGCGAAAAAAGCCATGACGACGACAAAACCGGCGACAAAGAAAACGACAACCTCTATGACAACCTCTTCGGCAACAGCTCCGCGTGTCTTACTCCATGGCACAGTAGGGACGCCAGCCAACTTGATCGCAAAACGTCGGTTCGTATTACTCAATGCAGATGGGACGGGTTTGCTTGTATATGGAAGCACCTCACAACCCTCTCCTCCGCTCGGAAGCTCTATCGCTATTTACGGGATGCTCGTCACAAATGATGATGGTACGCATTTGGAAATGCGCAGCCGTGACCGCTGGGAACTCACCAAAAATCCTCTCCCGTCTCCCAAGACAACGTATGTGGACCTTCTGAGCGTTGAACCAAGCCAGGCGTGGAGCTTAACGGAATTCACCGGACGAGTCCTTACACGCGGCACAACCAGCGCCCGGATTGAAACGGCTGAGATGGAACTCACGATCGCTCTGCCTGCCATTCTTGGTTACCGAGCGCAACGGTTACAGGTGGGAGATGTTATTCGCGTGCGAGGGGTCCTTGATTTGCGAGGGGCAACCCCACAACTCTATCCACGCACCCCGGATGAGATCACGATCGTGGAATCAAAAGCGAATGTCGCCGCGGCCTCCACTCCCATAAAACACGCGAACCTACCTCCTTGGGCCCCTATGGGGGCAGCGACCGCTACGATTGCAGGCGGGTATGGGTTTATGCGTTGGCGAGCGTGGTATAAGCAGAAACAGCTTAAACGGCAGCTGACGCTTGCCATTGAAACCCTCCCCTCCTGACCCTCTTATGTTATGCCCGTATCCACCTACCCTATGACGCGCTTAGATGACCTCTTGGAAACCCTATGGAACCTAGAGGACATGCACCGCGACGTCTCGCAACGACTTGAACGACTTATCGCCCAACTAGAAACAGCGGAACGCCAAGAAGCATCTCCGGCGTTTACCCATTATTCTTAACCTAGGTAACGATTATACCCCTCATATGCAGCCAAAATGGCCGCATATGAGGGGTACTTCTTATATCCTCCATTGACGACACGAATAAAAAAGACCTAAACTATCGTCATCCCTGTATGTTATTTGAAACAGAAGCTGATGCCATAAACTGGTACGAATCACAAGAGCGGGTCTTAACCCCCGCATTTTTAAAAACTATTCCTTGGCATCAGGTGAAAGATCACCCTTTAGATCCTGCATTCATCCCCACGCTTGTCTACATGCGTGATGTGGAACGGTTGACAAGCCTTTATAATGATGAGTTATCGCGTACTCCCACGGGTAAAGATCCTGCGATCAAACGCTTTATGGAACGCTGGAGCCAAGAGGAGATTACGCATAGCGATCTGCTCCATCGTTTTTTGGTAGAGGCGGGCTTGCCAGCAACAGATACATGGTATGAAGAGGTAAAGCGTAATATTTCTCGGCGTAACCAGATCGCAAGCCGCATTATCCCTCGGATTACAAATCTGATGGGGCACCACTTCACCGGCGTCCACATGACCTGGGGGGCGATCAACGAACTTTCAACCCTAACGGGATACCAACGACTTTGGACACTGGCAAAACATCCTGTTTTAGACTACATCCTTAAACAGATCGCCCGTGAAGAAGCGACGCATTCATTCTTTTACTGGAGCGTGGCTCGTATAAAACTGATGCGCTCTACCTTTCGCCAACAATTAGCCAGGTTTATTATTGATACCTTCTGGTCACCCGTAGGAGAAAATAAAAAGACACCCGCGGAATCAAACGCGGTGATTCATACGCTGTTCTCTGGAGTTGATGGGTTAGAGATTATGCATGAACGCGTAACACGTCGCATCCAACAACTTCCAGGCCTTAACTCCCTTCAGACGGTAACGGATCGCATCATGGCGATCACACAAACGCCCAATATCCTGCTTAAGCCTTAAGCGCAAGCACGGTTTCGACGGCACTCATGGCGGCTTCCCAGCCTTTTTTCTGGGAACCTAGGGCACGGGCTTCAGCCTGTGCTTTTGTTTCGGTAGTTAAGACTCCAAAGGCGACGGGGATACCAGTATTTATCGCGACATCGGTGAGACCTTGAGCGACCGCGTCAGCAATGTATTGGTCGTGGCGCGTCTCTCCCTTAATGAGGACGCCTAAACAGACAATCGCATCAAAATCGTCAGTGGAGGCGAGACGGCTCGCGGCAACGGATAATTCAAATGAACCAGGAACACGAACAACGGCAATGTCATCTTGCTTTAAACCAGCGCTCTTCAGGGCGGCTTTCGCATCTTCTAACATGGCGTCACACAGCTCTTGATTAAAACGAGAAGCGATGATCGCGACACGTAAGCCGGAGCCGTCGAGAGAGGAGAAGTGGTTGGAGTTCATAGAGATATTATATTATTTATTCAACATTGTTTTTACCGTATCCACAATCGCACGCGTCATGGGATCAATTTCCATATTCACTCTGCTCCCTACTTTCTTCTCTCCAAAAGTGGTGCGTTGCAATGTTTCTGGAATCAGGTGGACGGTGAAACTATCCGTTCCAACGTCGACGATGGTGAGGCTACAGCCGTCGAGAGCGACAAAGCCTTTTGGAAGAAGATACGGCATCCAGACAGGATCGACGCCGAGGGTGAGGATCCAGTTATTCGGTGGAGTATCGATGGAGCGGATCGTGACCGTACCACCCACATGCCCTGAGACTTGATGTCCTCCCACTTCTTCTCCGATGCGCGCGGAACGTTCGAGATTGACTCTATCTCCAACCGCTAGGCTGCCAATACTTGTTTTTTCGAGCGTTTCTCCGATTACATCTACTTCAACCATTGTGTCCGTAATCGTGACGACCGTGAGACATACTCCTGCGATGGAGATGCTAGCGCCAATCTGAATTCCGACCGCAAGGGCACCAAGGTCGAGCGCGAGACGAAGAGCTTGGTCTTTTTTCTGTATGGCGGCGACGGTGGCCGTGCCCTGGACAATCCCGGTGAACATATTAGTACGTGAATGAATGAGAGGAAAACCAAACTCTTCCCTGCTGGATATCTTGTTTGATTTGGATTTTTAATGGTTCTATTCCTGGGAATGGAAGGAGTGGGCGCAAACGATGGCCGACCTCGATCTGGACGCGTGTGTTATACAGATCCGGCGAGATATCTAGCAGGTGTACTTCTACACTTGGTTCACCCCCAGATAATTTCCACATCCCTACAACAGCAAGGCCTTCTTGAGGTTCTCCATCGAGCAGCATCCAACACGTCCAGACACCGGGCTCAAGATGGTCAGCGGAGGAATACTCAATATTGGCCGTGGGATAGCCAAGCTCTCTGGCCTGTTTTTTGCCATGGACGACAATCCCCTGAATTTGCATGCAGGCACGTTAGCGGGTTTTGCAGGGGGAGGCAAGGATGGGTACCACCTTTTTTACAACACGACTTATGCCGCTTGCTTTGACTCTCCCTGCTTCAACCCCTCTTCGATGAACGCGAAATAATCTGCATTTTTTCTCAGGCTTACTGGATACCCATGTACAGCCAGGATCTTTAACCGTTTCAAGAATTCTTCCATCTGATATTTCGCCATATGCTCTCCCTGCTTTTTAAACACTAGACGAAACAATCCCTCCACATATTCTCTTTTCTTGCTCTTACGTTCTTTTAGCTCGTTATACAACACAACAACCATTTTATGCGCTTCTAGATCGAGACTTAAGCGGTGCTTCATCATGATTTCCAACGGCACGCTCTTCACCATTTCTGCGCAAGTGAGCTTTCCATTTTTGTTACCACCCTTCTCCGGCGCAACATCCACCTCAAAAAACTTATTTGTAACCAATCCCAAGGACAACCCATTATCTATCTTCCAAACTCTTCCCGTTTCTGGATCTAACATGATATTTCGCTCAATTCCATCCAAGTCCCCCATAAGAAAGGCGAGCGCACCTGCACGCGCAAGTGAC
Source organism: uncultured Gammaproteobacteria bacterium (assembly GCA_964541725.1). Lineage (GTDB taxonomy): Bacteria > Patescibacteriota > Patescibacteriia > 2-12-FULL-60-25 > 2-12-FULL-60-25 > JAGOUY01. Next base: position 1,968 of record CAZIQG010000041.1, on the reverse strand, counting down.
CTTTGAGGCTCTCCATCTTCTGCCCCCTTATCTTTGTTAAATATTTTAGACCATGCCTCGGGGGGAGTTTCAAATAATTGATTCGCCTCCTCATCATCCAACTGGCGTCCTTTTATACCCGCCATATCATCAGCACGGACATCGGCCTGCACAGAGGCGATATCGTGTCCGTCGACTTCCACTCTTGCAACGGTAAGAGGAACTACGTTAAATCCCAACAGCATATCAAATCGACTTTGCACAACCTCACGTATCACACTTTCACCAGGCGCAACTCCCGCTCTGGCATTAAATACTTGATTATCGTAAACAATCTCTTTTGGCGTCACACCTATTTTTTTAGCAAGATATTCTTTCACCTGTTCACGAAATGCTTCTGAGGTAACAGCTGCCACCCTGCGTTTAAAGGCGGGGATTGCTTGCTCCGGGATCATCTCATCTAATTTAGCAGGCTCCCACTTAAAGACACCGGCATCCTTATCAAATACTCTCTGGAATGCACCTGTCCGCTCATCCCCGGGATCACCGCCTGTGTTCGAAAGAGCAATAGCCGCCTCTTTTAAACTCTCTTTGCAAAACGCCGTCTTACACTCCCCGTTCTCTCCTTCAAACACTCTCAATGACGGAGCATTTGTAGAATCACCGTCTTTTTTCTCTTTTCGAAATTTTTCTTGTCCGTGACGCAACGTATCCAAATGCCTCCTTATAGCCATACGATCGTTCACGCTGGCTACTAGGCAGCAATTCTAACGCGAGCTCGTCGAGACGGTTCATTTCATCGAGCGAATGCTGTTCCCGTACTTTCTGAACACGATCCTGATGAGCAAGATGGACTTCACGAGCTTCTTGCAGCAAAGGAAATACTTTTTCAATCGCTTCATTGGCCATGTCTTTCCATGCTTCCATCTCCCCTTCTGACATCTTATAAAGATCTATCTCCCCTAGCCGCTCCAGGAGTTCTAGGTGTGTTTTTTCTATCCCATGCTTTCCAAGCAGTGCTTCCGTCGTGCGGTAACGGGTTAACTGGGTATGGATGTGGCGGACGGTTCCTTGCAGCTCTTGAAGCTCGGGATCAAGCGCGCCCGCTTCTAAACTCAGGGGGAGAATTTCAACCGCACCCCCCATCTCCGCAGAAGACAGCCCCGCTCTTTTTGAAAGATTCTTAGGCATACGATCATTCTTTTCTAGAACAAGAGGCTCCGTACACCCCTCCCCTTTGTAAGAGGGTGCCCAAAAAAGCGACTCCGTCTGTTGGCATGATTCTTATCCCCTGCCCAACAACGTCATCAATCCCTCGCGCCAACCTATCACGAATTGCCTCGGGTAGCCTGGAAAGATCTGCTTCACCCTCAGGATTTAGCGGAATAGCAAAAGGACCCTCTTGTGATCCATCTGGAAGATCCATGCGTAAATAGACACACGTAAGAGGCTCAGCCTCGATCTGTGCATCGTTGGCTGGAGGGACGTCAGGGAGAGAGGGTGTAAAACGTTCAGGCATAATAGGATTATAGTAACAAACGTGCCGAATAAATAGAAATGCTCCCTTTAGTATTTATTTTGAAAAAATCTTACCCCTTTAGCCTTTCCCGTAAGGAGTAGGACCGCCAAAAATACTATCCCTTGCTTTGGCAGGATGCGGGTCGTCGTACCCGGATCGATATTTCCCTTCTCCTACTAGCGAGACCACCGGGGAGGGTAAATGGGGTGGTTGTTTGGGTATAACGTTCTTGTTTTATTGGATATTTAGAACCATTCCTTCAAGCCAAAAACCTTATTTCGAGGATCATGGGTAGGTGATCTGAAACCGAGACATCCGGAACGGTAAAGCTCACAGGAACTATCCCCGGAGAGATAAACGTATAATCCGCGAATTCTTGCCAACCAAATGGGCCATGTTCGTAGTGCGGAAAGAGGGTGCGCATCATGGTTCCGCGCGTGGTCTTAATATCGTATTCTTTCACTAAGTTC
>CAZIQG010000040.1:0-9547 GCA_964541725.1 uncultured Gammaproteobacteria bacterium | reverse complement strand
GCCTGAGCGCCGCGACCGAGCATAGCCACCCCCATGGCCGCTTCAGCGCCCCCTTCGACCACTCCCGAAAAGGCCGAAGAGAGGATGGTGTTGAGAAAACGAGCGATCGTGTCGATCAGCTTCTTCATGACTAGTTCTCCAGATTTTTTCCTCTAACAGCAATCAGCCGTCGAGGAGTTGGTTGACGTTTAGTACTCGAGTTTTCGAGGTCCGATCTTGGGCAAAAGTGGCTTACTTATGCGCAAAATTGGACAGCGAATGAACAAAGCAAGATAGCAGAAAATGGGGATTTTGTCAACATAGAGAAAAGGCCTCAGGCGTCAGGGATGAGGCATCAGAAACAAGATTCCTGTGAACCTCCCCTTTTGTTCTCGCCTACCTGAGGCCTAATCCCTGACGCCTGAGGCCTACTAAATGTTTTATCTTAGCCAAAAATATCTCCTTTCCTACTTGACAAATGCTGGGTTTTGGAGTATCCTTGTTTGTTCGACTAGACGTGTGTCTTGGCGAATACTGTATGGCCATGCGAAGCTATTTTCTCTCACGTAGGAGGGAGGCTGACTTCGGGTGGTGACACACCCTCGGTTTACCCGCTCCGAGATCGGAGCAAAACGTCGCGTGATGGTCACGCGGCGATCGTTCTTCCACATTCTGCGGCTCATAATGCCGCTTCATTTCCCCCAAGGAGGCCGCCATGGCCAAGCTCCTCGCTCTTCTCGTCGTCATCGCTCTCGGTTCTGCCTTTGCGCCCCGCTCGGCGGCGGCGCAGACCACTCCGGCCGCCACCACCCCCCCCGCGCCCTGCATCAATGGGCAGCAGAGGGTGCGATTCGGTCGGGTGACCGTCGGGATCCCGTGCACGCCCGAACGGCAGGCTCCCGCCTTGGCCAGCAGCACGGCCAACCCCGTGACGCCCCGACCCACGGTCGTGGTCGCTGCTCCGGCGACTGCGCCGGTCGTCCGCCCCGCCCCGGCACCCTCTGGTGCCTGGGCGAGGGTGTTCCGAGAGCACGAGCGAGCTCAGCTCGCTCGCCTCCAGGCCGCCCCGCGGCCCTACAGCCCCCCGCCCGAGTACGTGACTCCGGAGCCGCCGACCCCTGCGCCTTCGACGCCCCCTCTTCCGGATCCCAGCGTTCGACATTTCCCGGTGTGGTTCGTCGGCATCGACACGATGGAGGGCGACCGACAAGCAGGCATCTGTGTGCTGCCGCTCGCCCTCGCGCATGTGCGCGTCGAGAACATGTCGGAGGAAGACACGCGCACCTGGTGCCGTTGGTGGAGGCCTCAGCTCTCCAACAATGGAGGCCAGCCGGTCGATCACCTCGAAGAGCGCCCTGGCACGGCTAACGGGCGTCAGGCAGACATCCTGATTCCGCGAACCGCTGAATGGGCGCAAGCGGTGGTGACGATGTACGGCCGAACCGGTCAGGGTGAATGGAGGTATATCAATCAGCGACTGGTGACGGAGCGAGATCCGGGCGCGTCTATCAATGCCCTCGATCTCAATTCAGGAGTGCACAACCTCCTTCCGGCACGAATGAGTCTCCCCTCGGCTCGCGCGGTCGCCGCGCACGGGCACGGTCGCTCCCACCACGGCTCCCACCGTCGTGGGGCGCGACACGTGCGTCACGGCCGCACCCGCCGCTGACCACCCCCTCCCGCCCCTTCGCCCCTTCTGTCGAACACGACGCTCACGTGAGCATCGACCCACTTCGACAGACTCTGAAGACCATCCCAAGCGCAAGCTCATACGGGGTGGTCTTTTCAATTTTAAGAATAGGCCTCAGGCGTCAGGGATTAGGCATCAGACAAAAAAGAACGAAGGATCATTAGCCAAGCATCTTGTAGAGCATTTTAGATACTTCTTGGATAAGCGTCTGAGCTTGCTTTATATCTTGAGGCTTAACATATTCCAATCTTAACGCGATTTCTAACTGGGTTTCTACTTCAAGAATGGATCCGTACGATATGTGTAAAAAATTATAGTCTAGTTCTGTTTTACGACCTCTCCCCTCTGCAATATTTGATGGTATAGATACTGCTGCACGCTGCATCTGAGAAGCTAAACCGAATTGCTCTCTTCCCGGAATGACTTGTGTCAGTCTATATATTTCTTCCACGAGAAACATGGCTTTTTGCCAAACAATAAGCTGTTTAAAATCACTATACATAAAATCATCGATCTTATTTTTCCTGATGCCTAATCCCTGACGCCTGATGCCTAGCAGCTACCCCTCCAACAATCGCGAGCGCCAGCGCATCTGCTGCGTCGTCTGGTTTAGGAATTTCTTTTAATTTTAACAAACGCTTTACCATTTCTTGCACCTGTTTTTTGTCGGCCCCTCCCCAACCGGCGATCCCCTGCTTTACTTGGTTGGGGGTGAGTTCGATGAGAGGAAGATTGGCATCTTGGAGAGCGAGGATGGTGACGCCGCGTGCCATGCCGACTTTGATGGCGGTTTTCGCGTTGTTGGAAAAAAAGAGTTGTTCGACGACGGCGACGTGGGGGTGGTATGTCTCAATGACTTTTTTCATGGCGTCACGCACTTGCTGGAGACGGCGTCCGAACTCATCCCCGGCTTTGGTTTGCAAGCAGGCATGGAATACCCAACGCGCTTCACCCCCATCTTGGTCGATGATGCCAAAGCCCACGCGGTCGAAACCGGGATCGATGCCGAGAATACGCATAATGATAAGCCTAGCAGCGCCGCATTCTACTGCCTACCGGCCTACTCTAGGCTAAATTACTCCAGACTCGACTCACATCATCATGTTCTTCTAATTTTTCGATAAGGTCTGTAACTGCAAGTCCACTCGTCTCATCTGTCTCAACGAGGGTTTTGGGATGCCATTGGAACTCGATAATGTCGGCGGTCATGCCTAAGGAAGAGACGGCGTCGGAAAGCTTTGCGAGATCGTGAGTTGAGCAATGGATTTCGACGCTCCCCTCCTCTTCGAGGATGTTTGTGGCACCTGCATCGATCAGAGTAAGTTCTATTTCATCATGACTCTTCCTTTCGGAACCCCCTCCAACTCCCCCTTGGTAAGGGGGAGAGATTAGGCCGCCAGGTACTCGAACCACTCCGATGTGATCGAATAGATACGTGACCGAACCCGTAGTCGCGAACGTACCGTCATTTTTTGTTAAGACATGCTTTACATCATTGGCCGTGCGATTGCGGTTATCGGTGAGACATTCGATGATGAGGGCGGTGCCACCGGGGGCGTAGGCTTCGTAGGTGAGGCTTTCAATTTGGCCTTCGACTCCCCCACCGGCGCCTTTTTGGATGGCGCGTTCGATATTGTCTTTGGGGAGAGAGGCGGCGCGAGCACGTTCAACGGCGGCGCGGAGGCGGGCGTTCATGTTGATGTCCCCACCTTTTTCGCGTGCAGCTACGGTGATTTCGCGAGCGAGCTTTGTAAAAGAGGCGGAGCGTTTGGCGTCGATCGCGCCTTTGAATTGACGGACTTTATGCCATTTGGAGTGACGGGCCATATAAAAGTATAGAGAATTGAGTATCGGGTATCGAGTATAAGAACGACTAATAAAACCTACTCGTTTATGGGCGGGTCTTTGCCGAGACTTGTACAAAAATAGGCGCGCATTAGAGTAAGCCTAGCGAGTTATAAATGGAAAAGCAATGGTATTTGATTATTTTCGTCATGCAAAACATCCCTCCAAAAATTGGAGGGATGTTTGTTGTTTCTGTTGCTTGCGTTACGCCGCGGCGGCGTTGTTTCTGGCTTCTTGGGTCATGCCCATGTTTTCCATGGCGGCTTCGCTGCCGTGGTAGGTGCCGAAGCCCGTTCCGGTGGGGCTTAAGCGACCGATGATGACATTTTCTTTGAGACCTTCGAGACGATCCACCTTGCCGGTGACAGCCGCGTTAATGAGGACGCGAGCCGTTTCCATGAAGGAGGCGGCGGAGAGGAAGGATTCCGTCGAGAGGGCCACTTTGGTGATCCCCAAGAAGAGAGGAACCGTTTGTGCGAGCGTACCTTTGATGCCTTCGACACGAGCATTTTCGACATCGGCGCGTGAGCGTTCGATGACTTGGCCCGGTAAGAGATCGGTTTCTCCAGAGTCGCGTACATAGACGCGGGAGAACATCTGACGAACGATGACCTCGATGTGTTTGGCGTTCAACTTCTGACCTTGGGAAGCGTACACGGACAAGACCTCCTTCAAGATGTAGCGCATGAGAGATTCAACACCCTTCAAACGGAACAATTCTTGTAAGTCGAATTGGCCTTCGGTGAGGGCATCACCAGCTTGGACCTCCTGTCCATCTTTGACGATCAAGTGGTAGCCAACAGGGACTTCGTGTTCGGCGGCCATGGGGGCTTCGTACACGAGCACAATAGTGTTCTTCACAACCTTGATCGAGCCCTTGTGCGAGGCGAGGACTTCTTCTCCCTTAGCGGACTGGATCAACATGTCTCCTTCTTTGACCTTGTCGCCGTCTTTGACTTTGACGACATCTTTTTTGGTGAACGGGAAGGCTTTTTCTTGAACACCCGTGTAGGTAATCAAGACTTTCTTCAAGCTGCCGACCGTGTCGACAATCTTTTGACCGGTTGTGGTGTGTAAGACTTTCTTTTCGGCTTCGACGACCTTGGCGACACCAGAGGCTTCAGCAAGAACGGCGTGGCGTTTTGGTGTACGCGCTTCGAAGAGTTCTTCTACACGTGGCAGACCGGTCGTAATGTCGGCAGCGGCCGTACCACCGGCGTGGAACGTACGCATGGTCAGCTGTGTACCTGGTTCACCGATGGACTGAGCGGCGATAATACCGACTGAGGTTCCGAGATGAACGAGTTCGTTGTGGGCCAAGTCGTAACCGTAACATTTCTGACAGAGGCCGCGATGGATCTTACAGCTGAAGACGGAACGCACAACCGCATGGCTAACTTTGTGCTTCGCAAAGTCGCGGATGTGGACTTCGGTGAGGAGCGTCCCTTTCTTTGCCAACGTCTCTTTGGTTTCGTCGTCTTTGAGATCTTTGACGAGGACGCGACCAAGCAAACGCGTAAGGATTGGCTCTCCAATCTCTTCACATTCTGCGGCTGTGATCTCTACCCCTTGGTTATCCCCACAATCTTCGCTGTTAATAATGACGTCTTGAGCAACATCCACGAGACGACGGGTGAGATATCCAGCATTAGCCGTTTTCAAGGCCGTATCGGTCAGACCCTTACGTACACCGTGAGAAGAGATGAAGTATTCAAGCACATCGAGACCTTCGCGCAACGAGGACTTAATCGGAAGTTCGATAATGTCACCAGTTGGGTTAGCCACCAAACCCTTCATACCGACCACGTTCGTGAGCTGACCCAAGGAACCACGAGCGCCTGAATCGATCATGGAGAAGACTGTGCCATTCTTATCAAGCGCATCGCGAGATGATTTCTGGATCTGATCTTTCACCTCCGTCCAGATACGAATGATTTGGGAATAGCGTTCTTTCTTGGTGAGCAACCCTTCTTTGTACTGATCCTCGACTTCGAGGGTACGGGTGTTTCCACCTTCGATCATCTTGTCTTTGTCGAGAATTGGAAGGTCGCCGACGCCGTAGCTAAAGCCAGAACGTGTGCTGTACGAGAAGCCCATGTTCTTCACTTCATCCAAGAAGCGGGCGGTGCGTTCGAAGCCACGTAATTCAATGGTGGTGCGCACGATATCTCCCAATTGTTTTGTTCCAATCAATTCATTGCGGTAGCCAATTTCTTTGGGGAAGAGACGGTTGAGCAAGATGCGACCCACATTGGTTTCTACCAATGATTCGCCTGGATTGATACGGGTCTTAATCTTTTCACGAAGCAAGAGCTTGCCAGCTTGGTAGAGGTATACGGCCTGATCGGAAGAAGCGATGGCTTTAACTTTGCCGTCGGCTGGCTCGATCATCATGGTCATGTAGTAGCAACCCCAAGCCACGTCTTTATCTGGACGCGTGATTGGTTGACCGGTAGCAGGCTTAAGCAAGTTCTTGGTGGACAACATCAAGTTCTTGGCTTCCCAACGCGCTTCTTCGGTAAGAGGGATGTGGACGGCCATTTGGTCTCCATCAAAGTCAGCATTGAAGGCAGGACAGACCATCGGATGAATCTGGATGGCTTTGCCTTCGATCAATTTTGGTTGGAAGCCTTGGATACCCAAGCGGTGAAGCGTTGGAGCGCGGTTCAAGAGCACGACGGAATCAGCGGCGATTTCTTCGAGAATATCCCAAACTTCGGCGTGGTCGGCTTCAATGTAGCGGTTGGCAGAACGAATATTGTGCACGAGTTCACGCTTGATGAGCTGCGAAATGATGAAGGGCTTAAACAATTCAAGCGCCATCATTTTTGGCAAACCACATTGATGTAATTCGAGATTTGGACCGACGATAATAACGGAACGGCCGGAGTAGTCGATACGTTTTCCAAGCAAGTTTTGGCGGAAGCGACCTTGTTTGCCTTTCAAGATGTCGGCCAAGGATTTGAGTTGACGCTTTTTTCCGGTCGCCGCGATGACGGTCTTAGAAGAACGCGCGCCGTTATCGATGAGGGCGTCGACCGCTTCTTGCAACATGCGTTTTTCGTTACGCACGATAACTTCTGGAGCATGCAATTCGATCAAGCGCTTCAAACGGTTGTTACGGTTGATGACGCGACGATACAAGTCATTCAAGTCGGAGGTGGCAAAGCGACCACCATCAAGCGCCACCATCGGACGTAGGTCTGGTGGAATGACAGGCAAGGCCTTCAAGATCATCCAGTGTGGCTCGAGCTTGGTTCCGTTCAAGGATTTCAAGAGTTTCAAGCGACGAATGACGCGATCGTGCTTAGCATCGGAGGCGCCTTCCAATTCGCCCTGCAACATCTTGATGGTGGAAGGCATGTCGATCTTGTGGAGCAATTCATCGATTGCTTCGGCACCGATCTTCGCTTCGAAGACATGACCATACTTAAGGGAGAGATCGTGATAATCGCTCTCAGAGAGGATCGTCATGGTCTCGAGTTCCTTGAGTTCTTTTTCGACCGTCCCGAAGTCTTCTTCTAGCTCTTTTAGCTTTCGTTCTTTCACGCCTTGGATCGCATCAAGCTCTTTGCCCGCTTCTTGTTGCTTGATTTGTTTTTCGGCGGCTTGTTTTTGGAAGCGTTCAACATCGCGTTCGTATTCCGCTTCGATGGATTTGCGCTTGCCCTTATATTCGGTGCGGACTTGCTCGAGGGTGTCGTTGCGCAATTGTTCGTTGACGTCCGTGATAATGAAGGCGGTGAAGTAAATCACTTTCTCCAAGGAGCCTAGCGTGACGTCGAGGACGGTTCCGATCTTGGAAGGGACGCTACGCAAGAACCAGATGTGGGCAACCGGTGCGCACAATTCAATATGACCCATGCGTTCACGACGTACGAGGGAGTGCGTGACTTCTACGCCACACTTGTCACAAATAATGCCCTTGTAGCGGATCTTTTTATACTTACCACAATAACATTCCCAATCTTTGGACGGACCAAAAATTTCTTCGGCAAATAAGCCGCCTTTTTCTGGCTTCTGGGTGCGGTAGTTGATGGTTTCTGGCTTGGTGATTTCACCATACGACCAGCCGCGGATGACTTCAGGCGAGGCAACACGCAAGCGAATTGCGTCGAAGTCTGTGGTTTTGATGTTTTCCGTTTGGAAGAACGCCATAGAGATAGGTCAAATATGGTGAATTAAAGATCAGTTGGTGCTGGACCCCATTCTTCTTCCGCTTCATTCACGAGGGCTGGCTTCGGACGTAAGTGTTCTGGACGAGGAGCTGTTTCTTCGATGCGTTTGCCATCTTTCAAAAGCTCAACATCGAGACACAAGCCTTTCAATTCACGCACGAGCACGTTGAAGGATTCAGGAACGTTGACCTTGCGGATTGGCTCGCCTTTGATGATGGCTTCGTACGCCTTGGAACGTCCTGGGACGTCATCTGATTTGATAGTGAGAATTTCTTGCAAGGTGTGGGCGGCGCCGTAGGCTTCGAGAGCCCAGACTTCCATTTCTCCGAAACGCTGACCACCGAATTGGGCTTTTCCTCCCAATGGCTGCTGCGTAATGAGAGAGTAAGGACCGATGGAACGTTGGTGGACCTTGTCATCAACCATGTGGTTCAGCTTCAACATGTAGATGTAGCCGACCGTTGGTTCGTGGTCGTAGAGTTCGCCGGTGCGTCCATCATGGAGTGGGATTTTGCCGGATTCTGGGAAGCCCGCTTTTTTTAATTCGGCACGGATGGTGGTTTCTGGCACGCCATCGAACACAGGCGTCGCAACAGTATAGCCGAGGGCGTTGGCGGCGAGACCCAAATGGGTTTCCAAAATCTGTCCCAAGTTCATACGAGACACAACACCGAGCGGAGACAAGATAACGTCGACAGGCGTTCCATCTTCCAAAAATGGCATGTCTTCAACCGGTACGATTTTGGAGATGACACCTTTGTTCCCGTGACGACCAGCGAGTTTATCACCGGCTTGGACTTTACGTAGGTCAGCCACGGTTACAACAATCTTCTTCAAGACACCTGGCTGCAATTTGTCGCCGGCTTCGCGGGAGAAGATGGTGATATCGATGACTTTGCCTTTTTCGCCGTGCTCCAAATACAAGGAGGAGTCGCGAACATCACGGGCTTTTTCACCGAAGATGGCGCGCAAGAGTTTTTCTTCGGCAGATAAATCCGTTTCACCTTTTGGCGTGATCTTGCCACACAAAATGTCACCGGATTTTACTTCGGCACCGACACGCACGATTCCTTGCTCATCCAAGTTGCGCAATTTTTCTTCAGATACGTTTGGAATGTCGGAGGTAACAACTTCGAGACCTAGCTTGGTATCACGCACTTCCAATTCGTGATGTTCGATATGGATGGAGGTGAAGCGATCGGTATGGACGAGACGTTCAGACAAAATGATGGCGTCTTCGTAGTTGTAGCCATCCCAGCTCAAGAAGGTACACAACAAGTTTTGACCGAGAGCGAGCTCACCCTTTTGACAAGACGTGCCATCGACCAAGACTTCGCCGGCGTAGATCTTCTGGCCCTTGTTTACGAGAGGGCGTTGATTGATACAGGTGGAGCTGTTGGAACGGGAGAATTTTGTGAGGTCGTAGCGATGCATGCGACCGTCTTCGGATTGGAATTCGATGTGTTTTCCATCGACCGCAACAACGACACCATCTTCTGGGGCGATAAGAGCGTGACCGGAATCGATGGCGGCGCGACGTTCGACGCCTGTTCCAACGATTGGCGCGTCGGCACGAATACATGGAACGGCCTGACGTTGCATGTTCGTTCCCATGAGGGCACGGTGACCGTCATCATGTTCTACAAAGGGAATCAACGAAGTACCGATGGATAAAATTTGTTTGGAGGAGACGTCGACGTAATCAATTTCATGTACGTCGACAACCGTTGGCTCTCCGTTCTTACGCGCACTGGCACGCGCGTCTAAGAAGCGGCCTTGGCGGTCGAGGGCGGTGGTTGCCGGAGCCGTCGTGCCACGTTCTTCGGCGAAGGCGTTTAAGTAGACGATTTCGCTT
>CAZIQG010000039.1:0-9600 GCA_964541725.1 uncultured Gammaproteobacteria bacterium | reverse complement strand
GGAGCCATGCCCGTGTGCTTGAGGGCGTCCTTGAGGCCTTTGCCGGCTTTGAATTTTGGAACTGTGACGGCAGGGATTTGGATTTTTTGATCAGGGGATTGTGGGTTGACTCCCATGCGAGGAGCACGGGTTTTGGCCATGAAGGCGCCGAAGCCAGCGATCGTCACCTCGTTTCCGTCTTTTAAGGTGTTGGTCACGATGCTCACAAAGGCCTCGATCATGTCTTCGGCCTGTTTTTTGCTAACACCGACTTTTTCGGAGATTTGGTTAATGAGCTCGGCTTTGTTGACTGTGTTCATACAAAGAGAAAATAACAAAAATAATTTCGTGCCCGTATCATAGCTTTTTCTCAAGATTGAGGCAAATCTTGGTCGCTTCTGGTGTCTTCACGCCGATCCATTCCCTATTAAAAACCCCGCTTTCGCATATGCGTCGGCGGGGCATCTATTTTTTACCGTGCGTATTCGATGACGCGTGTTTCACGGATGAGTGTCACGCGGACTTCGCCGGGGTATTTGAGTTCGGATTCAATCTTATTTGCGATGTCGCGGGCAAGTTTTGTGGCTCCGAAATCATCCATGGCTTTGGGGTTCACGAAGACGCGGATTTCGCGACCGGCTTGGATGGCGTAGACTTTTTCGACGCCTGTGAACGATGACGCGGCGGCTTCGAGCTCTTGTAAGCGTTTCACGTAGAATTCGAGCGAGTCTTTGCGTGCGCCAGGACGTGCGCCTGAGATCGCGTCGGCCGCTTTGACGATGATCGCTTCCAATGTCTTTGGCTTATCTTCATGGTGACCGATGGATTGGTAGCAAAGCTCTTCGGGAAAGCCAAACTTTTTCATGATTTGGTAGCCGAGTTCTGGATGTGAGCCTTGCATGTCGTGGTCGACGGCTTTGCCAATGTCGTGGAAGAGCCCACCTTTTTTACACACCATGACATCTGCGCCGAGCTCTTCTCCGATTAAGGTCGCGAGGTTGGAAACTTCCATGGAGTGAAGTAAGGCGTTTTGTCCGTAGCTTGTGCGGTACTTGAGACGACCGAGAATTTGAATCAGCTTTGGATCAATTCCGGCCATGGAGATGCCGAGTTGGTAGAGGGCGTCTTCTCCAGCCTTTTTAATATCGAGGGAGAGTTCGCGCTTGGCCTCATCAATCGTTTCTTCGATGCGGCCTGGGTGGATGCGGCCATCGGCGATGAGTTTTTCTAAGGCGCGTTTGGTGACTTGGCGACGGATCGGCGAGAAGCCTGAGATCGTAACCATGCCCGGGGTGTCATCAATGATGAGTTCACAGCCGGTCAATAATTCAATGGCTTTGATGTTGCGTCCTTCGCGACCGATGATACGTCCCTTCATTTCCTCGGTGGGAATTTCGACGTACGTTGTCGTTGTTTCTGTGACATGCGAAGAGGCTTGCCGTTGGATGGCGATGGCAATGATGTTTTTGGCTTTGCGATCAATTTCGTCGGCGGCCATCTTGTCGAGCTTTTGCATGCGACTCATGAGCGATTCCTGGTTTTGTTCTTCGACGAGCGTCATCAAGCGTTCCAAGGCTTGATCTTTACTTAGTGTTGCGATTTCTTGCAGCTTGGCCATCTCTTGCTGCATCAACATCTCGACGGCCTCTTTGGTTGCGGCGGCTTCTGCTTTGGTTTGTTCGGCGGCAGCTTTGGTGGCGTCGATTTCTAGTAATTTTTTGCTGAACTCACTTTCGCGTTCGACGAGGCTCAGTTGTTGTTGTTTAACATCCTCAAGCGCACGCTTCTCTTCGAGACGTGCTTCTTCTAGGATCTTGATGGCTTTTTCTTTGGCCTTCTGTAAAACCTCCTCATGCTTACGGTCGGCTTCGCGCATCTTTTCATCGGCGAGGCGGGTGCGTTCTTCGGCGTTTTTTACCGCTGCGTCGCTGTGTTTGGTGACTTCGGCGAGGCGTTTTTCATCCTCGACTTGGCGTGACTTATTGCCAAAATAATAGCCCGCGATTGTCCCTGCTAATAGGGCAATAACGGCTAACAAATAATACATAATGCAAAGGCGTCCGGCTGCGGATGTCTACGTCAGATTGCACGCTTCGATGGGAATTCGTGACAGGTCGAACATCTTGAAACTGTTCTTTTGGCCTAACTATCAACAAAAAATCAAGGAAAGGGGTGGAACGGGCGTGACAAGCATTTCAGACCGGAGCGGATAAATGAGAATTGACGTAGGGAGCTTACCAGCTTCTATCCGCGTTGTCTAGCGATTTTTTAGGAATTTAGGGCTTGTTTCAGTGCGAAGATAAGCGGCTCATCGCCGGTAGCGATAACCTGGTCGGCTTGGTCTAGAAGAGCCTGAGGAGCATGTTCGCGGGCAAGTTTGGTGCCAGCGATCGTAAAAAGAGAGAGATCGTTCAATTCATCGCCTACAACAATGATGTTCGCGCGATCGATCTCTAGGTGTTGGGCGAGGAAGAGGGCCGCCGTGCCTTTATCAACATTTTTTGAAGTGATGTCGATGATATCTGGTTTTGGATGAAAGATGTGTACTTGGTCACCAAATTTGGCTTGGATAACGGCTTCGATGGGGTCGCGATCGTTGGGCGCAGTGCTGACCGCGATTTTGTGAGGCGAGCTTCCCATTTGTTTCAGGGTGTCTTTTGAGGGGTCGCAAGGGGTGGGTTCGATCCAACCGGGTCGGCGATGACGCCAGGCCTCAAATGGAATGGCGGTATTTTCGACGTAGAAGAGGGTGTCTTTGACTTCTGGGTAGAGTTGGCATCGTGGGTCGGCCGCGAGGAGTTCGATGATTCCTGCAGCGATCGATGCTTCAATGGGCTCGCAGGCGAGGATTTCATTGGTGAGGGGATCTTTTACGAGAGCACCGTTGGCACAGATGAGAGGGGTCATGATGTTGAGCGCTTGGGCAAGGGGGAGGGCACGCGAAAATGGTTTTCCGGTGGCGAAGGTAGCACGTACGCGTGCAGGATCTAGAGCACGAAAAAACTCAATGAGAGCTGGAGATAGCTCACTCTGGCCGAAGGGGAGCAGGGAGCCGTCGATGTCGGTGATGAGAAGTTTCATAAAAAGTATCGTGTATCGAGTATCCAGTATCGAGTATATGAAGGTTAGGGTGTGATGTCTTCGATTTGTTTGGCGTCGTTGATATTGAAGTCTCCGATGGTGGTGCGTCGTAGTTGGATCAGGTAGGCGCCGACTCCGAGGGCGCGGCCGATATCGTCTCCCAGGGAACGGATGTAGGTGCCGGAGCCGCAACGGATGCGTAAACGGAGCTCGGGCCAGGCGTACTCGAGGATCGTGAGTTCGGAGATCTGCACGTCTTTTATCGGGCGCATGTCCTCGGTGGCTTCTCCGGCGCGGGCGAGTTCGTAGAGTTTTTTACCGGCACGTTTTTTGGCGGAGTGGAGAGGGGCTTTTTGGGCATATCCGCCTCGAAATTGGTCGAGTGCCTCTTCGATCTCTTCTCGATTCACGATTCTCGCATCTCGATTCACCTGTATCTCTCCTTCTGGATCAAAAGTGGTACTTGTTGCCCCGAGTCTAAGGGTTGTTTCGTAGGTTTTATCGAGGCCGAGGAGTTGGGTGAGCTGTTTGGTGCCGGGGCCAATGCCAAGGATAAGCAGCCCCGTTGCGAAGGGGTCGAGGGTGCCCGCATGGCCGATGGCACGGGTTTTTAAGACGCCTCGGAGTTTGGCGACGACGTCGTGAGAGGTCCAACCGGGGGGTTTGTCGATGAGGAGAAGAGAGGGAAGCATGGGAGTATTTTGCGACGCACGATGAGTCTATTTGTAGGATAGCGTATTTTTTGGCTTTTTCAAAGCCTTTTTTTGCTCTTCTTGCCTTGACGTTCCCTCTAAATACCCCTAGACTAGCCAGCATGAATGTTACCGAACTTGCCCGTCGTTTACGTGTTCCGCCCAATGAACTCTTAGCAAAGCTGCCTGAGCTTGGCTTTGACATTGGGGCACGCGCCATCAAAGTCGACGACCGTGTCGCCGACCAAATCTACAAAAAATGGTTAGAAAATTCTCGCCGTGAACGGTTACGTGACCAATTAGTGCGTCATGCGAACCAGTCTCAAGCTGCTGGCGTCGTGGCTCCAAAAAAGGACATTACGATTCCTGCGGTCTTGTCGGTTCGTGATTTTGCCGGTCGTTTGAACCTTCCGGTGACGCGCGTGATCCAGCAACTCATGAAGGCAGGTATTTTGGCTTCTCAGAATGAACGGATTGATTTTACGACGGCTACGATTATTGCCGAGGAGTTAGGCTTTACCGCGCATGAAGAAGTCAAGAGCACGCATCAAGAGATGGCTTCTATCCAAGCTGAAGGTCGCATGCGTGAAATTTTGGAAGCCGAAGATCAAGTAGCGCTGACGCCGCGCGCGCCGGTTGTGGTCGTCATGGGTCACGTGGACCATGGAAAGACCAAGACATTGGATGCGATTCGTGCGACGCATGTAATGGAAGGAGAATCTGGTGGGATCACCCAGCATATTGGAGCGTACCAAGTAGAAAAGAAGGGTTCCAAAATTACGTTTATCGATACACCTGGTCACGAAGCCTTTACGGTCATGCGTTCGCGTGGCGCCAAGGTAGCAGATATTGCTGTCCTTGTTGTTGCTGCGGACGATGGCGTGCAACCACAAACAAAAGAAGTGATCGACATTATTAAGGCTGCCAAGCTCCCATTTGTTGTCGCTCTTAACAAGATTGATAAAGAAGATGCGGATCCAAACCGTGTTATGGGTCAATTGGCCGAACTTGGCGTAACGGTTGAGCCTTGGGGTGGGAATGTACCAATGGCCAAGATTTCTGCGAAGACAGGACTTGGGATTGATGAGTTGTTGGAAGTGATTCTTCTCATGACAGAAATTGAGAAGGGAAAGATCTCTGCAAATCCAGAGAGTTTGGCAGCCGGTACGGTGATTGAAGCTCACGTAGATAAAGGGGAAGGTCCTGTCGCGACGGTTATCATCCAAAATGGGACGCTCAAGCGTAATGATTGGTTGTCGATTGCAGGGGCTGGCTATGGACGTGTGCGCGCCTTGCGCGATTGGACAGGAAAGATGGTAAACGAAGCTCCGCCTGGTATGCCGGTCAAGATTCTTGGGCTTAAGGTTGCTCCAGCCGTGGGAGATGTCTTAGAAGTTCCTAAGGATCATAAAGCCTTGTCGGCGGTCAAACCAAAAATTTCTCGTGACGCAACGGAAACCTTTACGGCCGTGCGTGCGACGCCGGTGCAGGGGGAAGAGGTGGCCAAGAAGACCATGCTCAATATCGTGGTCAAGACAGATGTGTTGGGGTCTTTGGAAGCGATCTTGGGCATGTTAGAAAAATTGAAGCATGATCAAGTCGGTGTTGAAGTCGTTCAAAAGGGTCTTGGAAATGTGAGTGAAGCTGATATTGAACGTGCGGCTACGACACAGCCTTCAGCGGTCTACGGGTTTAACGTGATGTTGCCAACGCCGGTGGAAGTTTCGGCCCGTGATAAGAATGTGACGGTCAAGATGTGCAAAGTCATTTACGATTTATTTGATGATGTGGTTGCGCGTTTGAATGCGCTCTTGCCGCAAGAGGTGACGGTCACAAATGTAGGTCGATCTGAGGTTGCAGCCATCTTCCGTACAGAACCCGGGAAGATGATCGTAGGTGCGCGCATCAAAGAAGGGAAGGCGCTCACGAACTGCAAGGTGCGCGTCTGGCGTGGAGAGGATCCTATTAGTGAAGGGATGGTGGAATCGCTGCAAACAGGCAAATCCCCTGTGAAAGAAGCGTCCGCCGGCCAAGAATGTGGAATTACCTTTAAGGGCAAGCTCAAATTGGAAGTCGGAGATATCCTCGAGTTCTACACGGAGGAATCGAAAGTGCAAAAATTAGAAATTATTCGTTAATATCCCTACGGACCAGATGCCTCGGCCTCTGGTCTTCTATTTTATGTCATGGTCTGATGTAAAGAGTCGTCTTGCGGCTAACTGGCAATCCGGGGTCACGGTGAGTTTGGTGTCGATTCCTTTATCTGTTTCGTTGGCGGTTGCTTCTCAAGCGACGCCGGTCATGGGAATTATTACGGCGATTTGGGCAGGACTCATGGCCGCGATTTTTGGGGGGAGTCATTATAATATTGTCGGGCCTACGGGAGCGCTGTCTGGACTCTTGGCTGCCTATGCGCTCACGCATGGGATGCAGATGTTGCCCATGCTTGCGATTGTGACAGGTGTGTTTGTCTTGATTGCATATGTGGCTTGCTTAGAACGGTTTTTGGTGTTTGTGCCAGCGAGCGCGATCCAGGGGTTTACCTTGGGAGTGGCGTGTATTATTGGTCTTAACCAATTAAATTTTGCCTTAGGGTTGAGCGGGCTCCCGTCGCATGCAACGTTTATCCAAAATGTGCTCGAATCGTTGCGGCATGTTGGATCGGCTTCATTGGTTACCGTCCTTGTGTTTTTAGGATTTTTGGCCGCTTTATTTGCCTTTGTAAAATGGTTGCCGAAGGTACCGGGGGCGATTGTGCTCGCGCCTATTGGTATCCTGTTGGGATACGCTTCTCAAACGGGGATGTTACCCCTTGGCTTGCAGACATTGGGAGCGCGGTATCCTGATATGAGTGCTAAAATTTTTGCTCTGCCGACGTTTTCTTTTGATACGAGTTTGATTCCAGCCGCGCTTGGAGTGGCGCTGATCGCAATTTTGGAAACAATGATTTCTGCTAAGATTGCGGATGGGATGACGAAGACGAAATACAATAAACGGAAAGAAATGTTGGGGTTAGGAATTGCGAATGTTGTCTCGGGTCTAGCGGGGGGAATTCCAGCCACAGCGGCTTTGGCTCGAACGTCGTTAAATATTAAAACGAAGGCAACTCATTCTATGTCTGCGGCGATCAGCAGTGTGGCGATTGCGCTTATTTCGTTGATTCTGCTTACCTATTTTGTCTACATTCCTTTGGCGGTGATTGCGGCGATCTTGGTGTTTGTGGCGGCGCGCATGGTGGAAGGAGATGTGTTTAAGCGCTTCTATCGGTATGACAGAAAAAGTTTCCTCATTGCTCTGCTGGTCGCCAGTATCACAGTGTATGAAGATCCGATTGTGGGGTTATTGCTGGGAACGGTGGTGTCGCTCTTGTTGTTTATGGAACGATTATCGCGTGGCCAGTTTGATTTAGTGGTAAATGATAAAGATAAGGGGATGGTGAAGAAAATTGTGTCTGAGGAGGTGGTGCCAATTTTGTCTGGACCCTCTGATACCCTAGTCTATTCGATGAAGGGACAATTGGCTTATATTAACGCGGAATCACATATCACGCGTTTTCAGCAGGGGCTGGGTGGGTATGAGCGCGTGTTATTACGTTTACGCGAATTGTCGTTTATCGATTTAGACGGGGTAGATGCGTTTGATGAGATCGTTGAACATATCCAAGGACAAGGAAAAGTGGTCATGGTTTCTGGAGCGAATCCCATGGTCCACGCGCTTTTGGAAGGCTCAACTTTATTCCGTGCGCTAGAAGATAACGGGTTGGTGTTTGAGCGGACCACGGATGCGTTGCGGGCGGTGGGGTATACGATCGCCTAAAGATTAGTCTAGATATATATGAACTTACAAACGGGTTTGTTTCTCAATACGGAGCCGGAAATTCGTGCAAAGCACTGGTATCGTCAACGTTTTGATGCCTGTCCGCATTTCATGTTTTTCCTTGGGGATGCGCATGTTTCTCGTATTCAGACGACCGTCTATCCCTTTGGTCAGCGCATGGCGTTTGCCGGGTTTTCCCATAACCGAGCGGATTGGTATCACTCGACGGATGAACTTTGGAAGACGGCGAATGCAATTATGGAAGCCGCTCGTACGAATCCGCGCATAAGTGAAGATATGAAGAAGATGTTTCATCCCTTTGAGACGGCGTTTTATGAGATGTGTGATGAAATAGAAGGACTAGATCTTGTGGTTTTATCTAATGAAGCATTATTAAAAACCTATCAAGACTTGGCGCATGTTTATACCAATAAGTTGTTGGCCTCACCCTTGATTGATGGGTTTGCCCTTGTAACGGATGAGTTGTTAGCAAAGCGGATACGCGCGCATCTTGAAGCGAGAGGAGAAGGTGAGCGGTTTATGGAGGCGTTTGAAATTCTTACGGCTTCGACATTTACCTCTTTCTTGGCGTTAGAAGAGTGTGCGTTGTTGCGACTCGTCCTTGAATTGAAGCGTAATCCGTCTCGTCGGGAAGAGCTTTTGGGTCTGCACCAACAGCACTATTTCTGGTTGCAAAATAATTACGTATCTGACCGTGTTTTGCCCATCTCCTTTTTTTCGGAACGGTTAGATCAGGCCGTTCCAGATGAAGCGGAGGAGCGTTTGCTGGAGATAACAGCACAGGGGAAAGAACATCGTTTGCGCAAAGAGGCTCTTGTAGCTGAGTTAGTATTGCCTGAGGATCTAAGGGTTCTTTTAACGATTACGGATGAGTTTGCGGCTTGGCAGGATGAGCGTAAAAAAGGAACGTTCTTTGCTACGCATTCTTTTACCTTATTGTTGCAGGAGATTGCAAAGCGCACGGGCTATTCTCTTGAAGAACTGGTCTATGCATTGCCTCCCGAGATGGAATCTATCTTTCAAAAAACGCTCTCTTCTCGTGAATTGCAGCAACGGAAAGAGTATTGCATGATTTTGTGGGTGGATCATGCATATGATGTGATTACGGATCAGGTGTTGATTCAGGAATTGGATCGGATTGGTACCGGTAAGACAGAATGTTCAGAGGAGTTGCGTGGACTTGCTGCTTCACGCGGTGTCGCGCAAGGGATGGTGCGTGTGATTGAGAGTGCGCAAGACATTGCTCGGGTGCAGGAAGGAGATGTCTTAGTTGCGGTCATGACCCGTCCTGATTATTTGCCGGCCATGAAGCGTGCCTGTGCGTTTGTGACGGATGAAGGGGGAGTCACTTGCCATGCCGCCATCGTCGCGCGTGAAATGAATAAGCCGTGCGTGATTGGCACGAAACATGCGAGCAAAGTTCTGAAGGATGGGATGAAGGTTGAGGTAGATGCCGATAAAGGGGTGGTGCGGGTGCTGGTGGAATAGCATCTTGCCACCTTTGGCCTGGGTCACTATGATGCAGACACCCTCTCTGGGTGTTTGTTGGTTCTGGTAGGTGGCGCTTTACTCTTTCTATTCGTTTTTATCATATGGAACACGTATTTACTTCGGAAAACTTTGCGAGTGAGGTGTTGCAATCCCCTGTGCCTGTCTTAGTGGATTTTTGGGCCGAATGGTGTGGTCCTTGCCGTCAGATGAGCCCAATTGTCGAAGAACTCGGCCATGAATGGGACGCGAGCAAGATGAAAGTGGGTAAAATCAATGTTGACCAAGTTGGAGATGTTGCCCAGCAGTACAACATTATGTCGATCCCAACGTTTTTGGTGTTTAAGAACGGACAAGTGGTCGAGCAGCTTGTAGGGAGCATGTCCAAAGAGGAATTGAAGGCGAAGGTTGAGAAACATCTTTCGTAAAATACTCGCGCTATCCCTTTATCTCGTCATTCCGAAGGAGGAGTCCGACGACGACTGAGGAATCTCGACCGGAACGGGTAGCCACGGAAGGATAG
>CAZIQG010000038.1:0-10461 GCA_964541725.1 uncultured Gammaproteobacteria bacterium | reverse complement strand
CAACGGATGTCACGGGAGCGACGAGTGATCCCTGGTTCTGGGGAGATGCTGTGTGAAGTTCGTGAATGGGCGTAGTGAGAGCTGCGGATGATGGGTTCATATTATATTGTTGGTTAAGACTGAAGACCGCAGCGAGTACACTCCGCCACGTCGATGAGCTTGTCGTTCTCGAAGTCGCAGAGGTGCGTGCGATAGAAGCGATGGCGGCAGGTGCGTTGTGCGCGTAGCCTTTCTCGGTCTTGATAATCCTCCATGTCTAGTTGCAGGACAGGACTATGCTCATTGGGATTCATAGCGTGTTTGGAGATGGGTCTTTAAGGGGCTCGACTTGAGACTTAAAGAAAAGGAACACTTTCTTTGGATATTTCCCTACGACGTTCCCTTGGGCGTCCTTCTTCTCAACGAAGGTGATGGATTGAAGGGCTTTTTCCCCTTTTTTTACGCAATAGCCCTTTTTGAGCCAGAGGCGAAAGGGAAAACAGTTCAAAAAAGGATTATACGTGGCAGCCGCTTCCTCGCCAAAGCGTTCACGGATCTGATCTTCTACTTTTTGCCGTGTTGTCATGCTCCCTTTCCAGTTACTTGTTGCATCAGGAGAAGGAGTTTCTTGGGTTTGGGTTTCTATTGGCATAGATGAGATGAATAAAAACAAAAGGAACTCGTGGCCGACCACGCTTAAGCGAAGACGGCGAGTACCGAGGAAACGTATGCGGTACGAGGGGATGGGATGATGAAAAAAGACAGCGTATGCAAAAGGGTGGGAGGGAGTGGTTCCGTTTAATGGCCTGGGGAACGTGAGTAGGAGGTAGGCAAAGAGAGGGCTATTTTGCTTAAAAATGCCTTGTTTTGTGATACGATATGGGTATGGAGCTGAATACCGTGCAAACCGAAACAAGACCCGTGAAACGACTCGTTGAAGACTTTCGTAGCTTTTCTATTTCTGAGTTAGGCCGTAATATTTTGCACCGTGATCGCCAAACGGAGGGCGTTTTCTGGCTCGACCAAACATCACTCAAGCCAAACGGGCGGTATCGCATCAACCATAAAGAGGAAGGAACGGTTACGCTCGACCTTTCCTATCCTTCCTTGCATGGATCAACTCACCAGAATGTAAAGCTTGAAACTGTTATCGTGACTTACGGAAGGAGGCCATACCTACTCTGTCCGTCATGTTCCTCGCGGCGGAACAAGCTACAGATTAGTCGTCTTGGCAGGGTCGCTTGTCGCGATTGTTTCAACCTGGCATACCAATCAACTCGTGACGGTCATGGGAATCCTTTGTTTCGTAAGTTCAGGCAGCATATGAAGCTACGCGACAAGCAGACGAATGTAAGGCTAGTGGTCTATAATGGGCGGTATACTAGGAAGGCAGCTTCCGTACTACGTATGGCGAGGAGGCTTAGGAAGGAATGTCACAGGATTTAGGCAGTTTTCTTACTTTTTACTTTAGGTTCCCGCTAATATTTTATTAACGAACCGCTTGAAAATGATGACGCACTTTCAACCCTTGACGAATAAAACGGCCACGTGATAGTGTCGCCTTACCTTAGAGGAGACGCTGTCTCCTTCGAGACGGGCACATCTGGCGCGTACCGCTTTTCGGAAGCGCCTTGATGGAAAACCTCACCCAAAAAAAGAGGTCTCTATCATCAAGACGTGCCCTAAGAGCGGTAATTTTTTCCTTGAAAACCTGACCCTGATCCCATCCGAGCATTTTTTTATAACTTATTACCGTGCGTCATAAGAGCACATCTGGCAGAGGCCGCAGTCGAAAATGTGTACTGGTCTAGTCAGTCTCACCACTGACGGAGCACTCCGACTCTATAGACCTGATATTATTTTTTTAAGACCTAGGGCCTTTTTTTGTTAGGAGACAATGCACCGCTGTGTACTAATTAATTTAGCGCAGCATTTTTATGATGCAGGAAGAGAAAATCGTGGAAGGTGAAGATGAAGTGAATTATAAGGAGCTGCTCGTTACTTCTATCACGCCACCGTCTGAAGGCAACTACCTTACAGAGCCCTTGGACATCATTTCTCAAAATAAGGACCCGGAAAACCCATATTCACGCATCAATTCAATATTTTCAGAATTGACGACTGAAGAGCTTAAGGTGGCCAAATGGAACTTGCTCACGGAGTGGAACACGAGCCTCGCAAAGCCCATGGATAAAAAAAGCCTCCGCTCTTTCTTTAAAGTAGTAAAAGAAGGTCACCTAAAACATCGTGCGAGCGAAGGAGATGCGGAAGCCTTGCCAAAAGCAGGCAAGCCCAGGAGAAACGATGTTTTCTACAAGATGTTTGTCGAAGAGTACGACATTGCGTTCTTTCGTGACGCCAAAAAAGATGGCTACATACAGGTTAAACGTGACGGTACGCACAAGCTTCTTCATTCGGACTCAACGGAGCTTCAGGATCTTTACCGCGATCTATTTTTTGAAATTGCACAATCGCCCCTTAGGGAGGGCGAGGTAAATGAATCAATCGAACAGCTCTCAGCCCATGCTAGGCATGTTGGTAAATTGATTGAACCGTATCTCCGAGTCGCAAAGGAAGGCGGCACTTACTATTATGATCTCGCTAACCAGGCATGTGAATGCGTGAAGATCGACGCAACAGGGTGGCAAATCATGAGCAATCCAGGACTTCCATTCATCACAAGCAGACTGATGTCAGAGCAGGTTCATCCAGTTCAAGGGGGTGATATTAAAGATTTGTTTCAATTTATTAACATAAAGGATGAAGACGATCGTCTTTTACTCATCGCAGCTATCACGGCCTGTTTTATTTACGGTTTTTCACATCCTGTACTCATTATTCACGGTCCAAAGGGGTCAGCGAAGACCTCGGCCATGCGTCTTATAAAAACCCTTGTCGATCCGTCCGAAGTCACGTCCGTACCTCTTACTGGAGATCTGAAAGATCTGGCCGTGAACTTCAATAGCAGTTGGCTTGTTCCGTTCGATAATGTTTCCTCGATTAGCGAGGAAGTCTCCGATGCCCTATCGAAAGTTGTCACTGGCGACAGCTCTGCGCTCCGTAGATTGTTCACGGACACCGAGCTGAGTGTGATGAAATTTCAGCGCTGCCTGATCATTAACGGTATAAATAACCCTGTAGTAAAGCCTGATCTGCTTGATCGTTCGATTCTAATCAGCATTGAACGAATTGACGAGAGCGCAAGAATGGCCGAGACAAAACTTCAGGAGAAGCGCGCTAGTTTACTGCCAAAACTTCTAGGAAGCTTATTCGATCTCACATCTCATGCTTTGGCTGCTTTACCCAACGTACCAGAGGAAAATCTTGCACGTCTAGCTGATTTTGATCTCTGGGGGCGCGCGGTATCTACGGCTCTTTTTGGGAATCCTGAGCCATTCATGAGGGCTTATGCGAAAAACATTGATCGTCAGTCACAAGAAGCGATTGGACAGAGCCCTTTTGCCTTGACTCTTATAGAATGCCTTAAACAGATGATCCCTGATCAGGGACGTATAGAGACCACCGCAGGGGATCTTTTGAAGCCGTTAAAGGATTTTCGAGGAGATTGGGGGAATGAAATGCCTAGATCCGCCAGCTCGTTGGCGAGAAAAATCAACGAGATCTCCCCGGATCTCATTAACTTTGGTTTTCGTGTCTCTCGTAGAAATACTGGTCGTGAACGCTTAATGATTATTGAGCGTGTAAAAACCAAACACTATGCGCCTGAATCATCTGCAAATACACAAGAGGAACCACCAAAAAACCTCTCTCCTAAGGAGATTTCATCTCTACTGCCATCAAGTAGTGTCGCTGACGGTATTGACGCTACTGACAGTAAAAAATAGCACCGTGCATATGCTTACCCTCGATGAATGTCGCAGTACAGATCCGAGACTTGCAAACATACCGGATGAAGAGATGTTTAGAATCAGAGAGGCGGTCTACGTCCTCGCCAAGATTTCACTAGATGATTACTTGAACAAACAGACCGGTTCGACGGTTTCCCCTTTGGTTATCTATCCAAGCCCGGATTAATCGTATATCTTCAAATAATATGCCAACACCAACAGCCTCCGAACCAAATACCTGTCTTATCTATTGCCGTGTATCCTCGAAGGAACAGGTCGAGGGTACAAGTTTGGATAATCAGGAACGGCTCTGTCAGGAATATGCCGCACGCAACGGACTAAAAGTTCTCAAGGTATTTGTAGAGATGGGTGAATCAGCTAAGACGGTTGACCGAACAGAATTTACAAAGGCGATTGCGTTCTGCACGAAGAACAAAGGCCGTGTTCACCAGTTCATTGTCTATAAGATCGACCGTTTTGCTCGCAATCAAGATGACCATGTCGCTGTTCGGAACCTGCTTAGGCGAGCGGGTACCGAGCTTCGGTCTGCAACAGAAACCTTTGATGAGAGTTCAATGGGTAGAGCTATGGAAGGAATGCTGTCTGTTTTTGCGGAATTCGATAACAACAACCGTCGCGAACGCTGTAAGAGCGGGATGCAGGCTCGCATGCGCGAAGGCATCTGGGTTTGGCCATCTCCTATTGGCTACCACAAGCCTACAAACGGTAAGGGAACAAACATCGCCCCTGACCCTGCCACCGCGCCGCTCATTCGTCTTGCCTTTGAAGAATATTCCAAAGGTATATACACGTATCGAGCCATTGCCGAACTCCTCACGGCTAGAGGCTTGGTGACGAAAAATGGCAAATCACCCTCGTTTCAGCTCGTTGAAAAGATCATCCATAACCCCATCTACTGCGGTCGTATCGAGGCATTTGACGAGGTAGTGCAAGGGAGGTTTGAGCCAATCATATCTGAAAGTCTTTTTAACAACTGCCAAGGCATCGTGGACGGCGTGTCAGCCCCTATCACACCACGCTCAGCGAATAATCCTCTTTTCCCTCTACGGTCTTTCGTGAAATGCAGTGAATGTCGCGAGCCAATCACGGGCAGTTACTCTACTGGTCGACGAGGAGTTAAGTATCCTTACTACCATCACCACGGCAGACTTAAGTGCCTAATCTCTCGCTCTATCCCCAAGGAAACCTTTGAACGGTCGTTTGTAGAATTCTTAAAGGAGATTACGCCAAAGTCCGAATACCTAGCCCTCTTCAGGGAAACGGTCATGGACGTATGGAAATCAAACTACCAACACTTTGACAGCAAGAACGCCAAGATTAATAAGGAGATCCAAAAAATGGAGGAGGAACGTCAGCGTATTTTTGATCTTCATCGGGCAGAAAAATATACGGATGCCGAATTTGAAGAACAGAAGCGTCTGGTAAACGCACGCATCGCGCAAAAACGGGCACAACTTCAGGTTGGTTGGTCGGAAGAACTTGATATGGAAAAAGCCCTTTCACATTGTCTTGCCTTCGTGACGAATGCCGCTAAAGCATGGCTCATGGCCGAGTATGAGATTCGTCTGCAATACCAGGGTTCGACCTGTCCTAATGGGCTTACGTTCGATGGAAAAAATTGTCGAACCGACGACTTATCTCTTGTTTATGAATTAAATAAGACACTTGAGAACGAAAAAACACCGTCGGGTGACGATGTTTCTTCTTTGGTAGCTCCTAGGGGAGTCGAACCCCTCTTAACGGCTTGAAAAGCCGCTGTCCTAACCGATAGACGAAGGAGCCGTAAGCGCCACGAGAATATCGGTTTTTCGAGAAATGGTCAAGATAGGCCTAGAAACCTAGGCGTATACACAGAGGTGGTTGACAAAACCGCCTTTTTCGTGAAGAATATCTCGTTCACCTCGCCACGTCGGCGGTGGCTGAAACAAGGAGGGTCCCCATGGTTCGTTGTCTCTTGGTTGTGCTGGCCTGCTCGTCTGGCTGCTACATCATCTCCGCAGAGAATGCGCGCCAGGTCAGGGCAGCGCTGGAGGATCGCGCACGCCTCCAGCGCGAGAACGTGGTCTTGCGGGACTGGGCGAAGGTCCGCTGCTCGGCACGCCTGCCCTCCCGCCTCATCATCCAGATGCCTTCCCCTCAGCAGGACGCCGGTGCGTCCCTCGAGCCCGACGCCGACATCCCCCTCCGCCTGCCCTGATCAGTCTCTTCCACCCGCCTCATTGAGCACCCCTCGCTCTGCGGCGGGTGTTCTTATATTAACGCCAAATAAAACGCTACCGAACTAACCGCGATATAGATCAGCAAAGGAATCAGCGCGACTCCCAACAGAATCTTCCCTAGAACATTCCTACAAGCCAAGCGATAAAAGAAGTGCATCCCATACAACATCGGAAAAAAGAAGCCGGGCAGGATAAAAATCGCCTTGACCGCTCCCATATCAAAATACGGATAGCGATACATGTAAAAGACCTGCGCGGCTAAGTATCCTGTGCTAAGGAGGAGCCCATACAACCCGATCCAACGGCACATCCCGCGTTTTTTAGCGAAAGACAGCCAGATCATCTCCGCAAAACCAACCAGCATCAATCCTACGAGCGGAATCCCCAGCCAAATAAGCTTTTTCATGTACCACGCATGGCGCGGGCCAACCCAACTAAAATCCGCCGTTTGGAAGAGTTCTGTTTTGGGTGTGGCATTCCGTTTATCGACGTTGTCCAAAATTCCATAATAATCACTCACCAAATCCGAATACAACATCGGCCACATATTCCCGCTCCCCATGGGAAAGTAGGGGAGAGAGAAGACTCTTGTATCGAACGTACGCAAATTTCTAAGAAGTTCCGGGACGGTAAGTGGTTTCGGAGTAAGGAACGATGGATTATTCAAGCTTGGCCCTTGGGCTATATGATTAAAGCGGTAGATCTGCCAAGGCAGGTTGATAAGAATAACGGTGAGGCCAGTAAGGATAAAAAAGCGAAGATTCAATCCGGAAAATCGCTTCATCCAGAGCATGAGACAGATAACGAGACACACTCCCACCGGAACAATCGTCGTGATCTTACTTATGAGACTCAGTCCCATGATCACGCCAAACAGCAGCCCATCCAGCGGCAGAAAATTCCCTCGTCGTAAGCGCTGAATAAACACAGCGGATAAAAGGAATGCGAACAAATACGCAAATAACTCATTCGTGAGAAAGAGCGAGGCGGCATGAAACGAGGGGAGGGAGAAGAAGAGTGCGGTCGTAATAATACTAAGGGCAACCGGTAGGAGGTTTCGGCTGATCTTGTACAGAAGAAAGAGGACGAGGGCGCTCCACGCCGTTTGCAGTAATACGAGCAGCTTCAATTGCAATACATAGTCCGTCACGAAGACGAGGATGAGTTTGAGGATAGAGGCATCCACTAAATAGTAGAGTGGCTCATGCCAAGCGATATAATTCTTCTCGATCGTAGGAAAGCGATGGTCTTTTGCGAGCGAAAATAGGTAGTCAATATGTCCACCGCCGTCGTAGCCCCAATACGGGTTATACGAAAACGTATTATGAACCTGAAAATATAAAAACAACCCAAATAAAACGCTGAATAAGAGGATCTTGCCAATCTTTTTCCCCCATCTGGATGGGTCTACTGTGTTGGGGAGGAGCATGGGGAGAGGAGCTACTCGAATGAACGGCGTTTATTTCTTTAAGGTTCCAATTTTAAACGTCTCCAGAGTTTGTTTGGCGTTCATATTGCTCCCATGTTGACCCTGAAAGGCGCTCGCTCCATCTTTCCCACAAATGCCCAAAATTGCTCCCCGTCCTCCTGGATGTTTGGTGATCCAACTCGTCAAGTCGTAGATGTTGCCATTCATGATCGTCCAGCAGCTTGTGGCGTCTCTGTGGGTGGCGACTTGGGCTAATGTGTATGTCTGGGTAGGAGGCGTCGTCGAGCCTGCACCGCTCGTCGTCGGTGCGGAGTTCGCGACCCGTAAACGCGAGACGGTAAAGGCAGATCCTTTAACTGTACCCGTGGCTCGAATGCTGTCACCTACGCGTAGGGCTTTTTGGGTAATAATCTTTCCCTTCGCATCAGCTAATGAGGCTTTAGCCGCGAATTTAAGGGTGTACGTCTTTTTTTCAAGGGTTTTGACGGTAATCACCGCGCCTTTTACTTGAGTGATCGTAGCCGTCAGGTTCGTCTGAGCCGCTGCTTGGGCGACCTGTACGGGAGATATTGAGAGGAGGGGAGTGGCAGCTAAGGTAAATGAAGGAAGAGCGGCGGCAAGGGCGACCGCAACGGCAAGCGAAAGGGATTTGATCATAGAGATACATTCTATGTTACCATACCGCCCGTCTATGCCTGAAACCTTCTTCCAGCGCCAGATCTTACCGCTCGCGCTCACGGTTATCGTCTTTCTTGCCTTGGTCGGGGCATTTTGGCTAGAAATATTCGGCCTCAACAAAGTCACCTCCACCGATATTCTGCTGCAGATCCGTTGGCTCGACGTCCTCGTTGGCTTAACCATCTATTTGAAAACATCGATTGATTTTGCGATCTACATCGGTCGTTTGATGGATAAATTTCCTACTTGGAAGGGACGGGTCGCGATCGAAATCGGCACAGCTATTGGAAACGCCGCAGGAACCATGATCATTTTGCTGATTTGGACGTTCTTCAAGGAGATTCGTTGGTTGTTAGCGCTCATGATCTTTCTCGCGGCGCTTGTCCTCTTTAAACTCGCGGAAGATAGCCTGGAGCATGCGAAAGATGAGGACGGAAAAATGCCCCGCTGGTTCCGGCGTTTTGTAGACGGATTTGAATATGGCTTAGATAAGGTCAATAAAGCGATCGCTCCTGTTCTGAAATACGTCCTACCGAATTTGCAGGTCAAAGACCAAATAAACAAAGGATTTTGGCCGTTATTCTTGGCATCGTTTACTGTTCCCTTTATCTTAGGCTTGGATGATTTCGCCGGCTACGTCCCACTCTTTAGCGTGGTGAACGTCTTCGGGTTCGGTATTGGGGTCTTCGCCGGACACATGGTCTTAAATATTTTATTATATATTTCACCCGCGCGCACCATCAAAGCGGTTAAACATCCCGTGATTTCTTTATTGGGTTCCGTCGCGTTTGTTGGGTTAGGAATTTGGGGATTGGTAGAGGTGATCAAAATTTTGTCGCATTAAGCGCGTCGCATCTGCTATCATGGGCGCATGCTACAGTCCCCCTGGCTTTACCAACTAAATCGCAAGCGTCCTGTCCATCGCCTGCATGAATATCAGCAGAGCGACGTAGTCATTATTGGGGCCGGAATTTCTGGGGTTGTGACCGCGTATCATGTGTTACGCAATACCCCGCATCGCGTCCTCATGCTCGACGCACATCGTGTTGGTCATGGAGCTTCGGGAAAAAATGCGGGCTACATGCTCGCAGATATCGAGCGCCCCCTAAAAGAATTGGTGGATGAGATGGGGGAAGAGGTACTTACCAAGGGGATCTGCGCGCTCGATAAAAGCTGGGAGATCCTTGATGAGATGCGGGCTGATCTAGAGCTAACGACCCCTATTTATCCGGGTCAGGGTCACTATGGCTACGTCCAATGGAATGCCTTTTCGATGGACCTCGAGAATTTTTATTGGAAACGCGCCGCCGAAATCCCGTTTCGTCTTTTTAAGGTAAGACAAGATTCCCCTTGGATACCGCAGATTCCGGAACGTTATGCAGGACTTTGGGAGCCTGCTTCTCAAGCAGAAATCATCTCCCTCCTCGAACATGGGGGAGAAGAATTCCAAGCCGTCGGCTTTCGACGCATGGCGTGCGGCAACAGCGCTCTTCTCTCAGAAGAGATTGTGCAAGCGCTCATGCATCGCTTTGGTCCCCGCTTCTCTCTCTTTGAAGAAACGCATGTCACCGAAGTCAGCTGTTCGCATACCTCTGTCCATGTACGCGCGGGTTCTCTCGGCGTTGATGGCAAATGGGCAGTTCTTTGCACCAATGGCTTTGAGCAGTTCCACATCACAGATGCAGACGGCGCGTCTCTCGATCCAAAATTCCACACGCTGGTAACAGGAGAAGTCGCTTACATGCAAGGATTTTTACAAGATGAGGCTAAGCCTGCGGGCGGCTTTTTATTCGTCGATTCCGTCCATCCGAGCGAAGACCCCTATCTCTACATATCGCGTCGTCCTTTTGAATTTGATTCAAAGCCGCAGACGCTCATTTGCCTTGGCGGTCCGGAATATATTTTGCCAGAAGATACGAATTACGATCCGTTCCATGATTTTCCGGCGCATACCGAAAAAGAATTTAATCGTTTTCTAGACAGTAAGCAGCAAATCATCAGCAAAGAGGATAAGCAGATTTTTCGCTGGCACGGCCTCATGGGCTACACCCCCAACCGTGTCCGCTGTATTGGCTTCGAGCCTTGCCAACCCACCCTTCTCTATAATCTAGGCTGTAACGGCCTCGGCCTCATGCCCTCCATGTACGGCGGCTGGAAAATCGCCCAACTCCTTATCAAAAAAGATGACGGTGTTCACATGTTTGATCCACAGGATCGACGCTGTCTGCTCCCACCCCGAAAAAAATAAGAGAACATGTGGGTACATGTTCGTAAAGAGAGAAGTCAT
>CAZIQG010000037.1:0-10850 GCA_964541725.1 uncultured Gammaproteobacteria bacterium | reverse complement strand
AGATGCCTCTCGTCGTTCGGCCCGACCCTCAGTTCGCGACGACCATCCCGGCCCCGGCTCCTCGTACTCCCACAAAGCTCGCGGACTGGGACAGGGCGATGCTCGCCACCTGTACTCGCGAGGAGCTCCGGGCGCTCTTCACCCAGCGAGCGGGTGAGTGGACCTCTCTGGGCTGGCGCTCCCTCATCGGTCTTTCGGATGACCAGCTCGCTGGCATTCCCAACGGGTACTTCGTCGCCACAAAGCCCCTCTTCAACCCCGAGCCCGAGGAGGTGGCAGATAGCATGCGTCTTCCGCGTGCCATCGCCAAGCGCTACGATCTGAACGAGGCCCTGCCGGACCGACAGGCCACGGTCACGGGCCAACTCCAAGCCTCCAAGGCTCGCCTGCGGACTGCCCGGCTCATGCGTGCTCTGTTCTGGGCGGTGATGCTCCTGTCCCTCGTGGTCACGGCGATCATCCTCAACCGGATCGGCTGGATCCACCTCGGCTAGAGCGCTCAGCTTCTCCTTATTCTTCCTCTCTACACCCCGCTTACCCCAGCGGGTCTCACTTTATCTAACTACTTGTCTGTTCTATTTCTGTTCGATATACTTTTTCTATATGAGTGCCCCGCGTCCTCCTCTTGCCGACCGCATGCGTCCCCGCACACTAGATGAGGTGTATGGACAAGAAAAGCTCGTCGGCTCTACCACGCCGCTGCGACGGTTGATCGAACAAGATACGGTCCCTTCCATGATTTTTTGGGGACCACCCGGCTCCGGTAAGACGACGCTTGCGAGCTTAATCGCTACCATGACGGGTTCTCATTTTGAGCAACTGTCTGCCGTCATGGCAGGTGTTGCCGATTTACGTCGTGTCGTCAAAGAAGCCGAAGAACGGCTCAAAGACCAACATCAAACGTGTCGTACGATTTTATTCGTGGACGAAATTCATCGTTTTAGTAAAAGCCAACAAGACGCTCTCTTGCCCTCAGTAGAGCGGGGAATCGTGACGCTCATTGGAGCGACGACAGAAAATCCGAGTTTCGAAGTCAATCCCGCCTTGCGTTCACGAGCGCGCGTATTCGTCTTGGAACGTTTGTCTGATGCCGCTCTGCGTACCATCCTCGAACAAGCGTTGCATGATGAGGAACGAGGTCTTGGAGGTCAGAAGGGGATTATCGAAGGCAAAGCCATCGAAATGCTCGTAGCCCTTGCAGATGGAGATGCGCGCCAAGCGCTCACTGCGCTTGAACTGGCCTTCCTGTCTGCGCCACAAGAGGAAGATGGGAAGCGTCGCATCACCGTCGAGCATATCCGCGAGGCATTGCAACGTGCTCAATTCACCTACGATAAAGGGGGAGAGGAGCATTATAATATTATTTCTGCTTTGCATAAGTCCTTGCGTGGGTCAGATGCCAACGCCGCCCTCTATTGGCTCGCACGTATGCTCGAAGCCGGGGAGGATCCTCTCTACGTTGCGCGTCGGCTCATTCGTTTTGCCTCAGAAGATATTGGTCTAGCGGATCCGCAAGCCCTCGTCCAAGCCACTGCGGCCTATCAAGCTACTCACATGCTCGGGATGCCTGAGAGTAACGTCATTTTGTCGCAGGCAACGGTCTATCTCGCCAAGGCCAAAAAGTCTAACGCCCTCTACACCGCCTACGCCCAAGCCGCTCAAGATGTGCGCGATCTTCCCAACGAACCCGTCCCGCTCCATTTACGCAATGCGCCCACCGGTCTCATGAAACAACTCGGCTATGGCAAGGGCTATATCTATAATCCAGACGTAAAAGGACCAGTACAACAAGACTATTTACCCGACCGTCTAAAAGCAAAGCGATATTTATGATAGAATAGGGGACGAATGTATCGTTCTCCTTCCGTCGCGCGCCGTCCTAGCACACGAAAAAGCGCATTTGAGCTCCGTTTACCCATCGGAGCTGCAGGCTTAGGAGTTCTCGGTCTATTATTAATTGGGAGACTATTCCAGCTACAAATCCTCGAAGGAAAAACATATCAAGTTTTAGCGTCAGATCAGCACACGCTCCAAGCCGCTCTTATCCCTAAACGGGGAACGATCTTCGTGCGTGAACGGACAACCGGCGAACTCCATCCGCTCGCGCAAGACCGCGATGCTTGGCAGGTGTATGGCATGATTCGTGAGCTGAAAGATGCAAGCTCGACCTCTCGTGGGGTCGCAGACGCTCTGTCCCTTCCTTATGACGAGGTGTTCACAAAACTTAGTGCAACGGGCACAAATTACGTCGTCTTAGCCAAAGACGTGCCTCTTGAGGCCGTAGATGCCTTACGAGCCAAAAAAATGGCTGGGATTGGAGTAAACAAGGTTCCTACCCGTTGGTATCCCGAAAAAGGTGTTGGCGGCCAGGTGTTAGGCTTTGTGGGAGCGGGGGAGAAGAATGACCGTGTGGGAAAATATGGCGCGGAAGGGTTTTTTCAATCCGCTCTGGCCGGACAACCCGGAGAAATCACCACCGAAAAAGACGCCGCCGGTCGTCGCCTTACAATTGCGAGTACGCAACTCAAAGAAGCACGCAATGGAAGTGATATCGTGCTCACCATCGACCGCGCCATCCAATACGAGGCTTGTGCCAAGATCCAAGAAGCGGTCACGCGTTTTGAAGCACGGAGTGGCACGGTAGTCATCATGGATCCAAACACCGGCGCGATCATGGCCATGTGTTCCTTCCCAGATTTTGACCCGAGCTTGGTCGGAAAGATTAAGGATATTGGTACGCTCAATAATCCGGCCACGTTTTACGAATATGAACCAGGTTCCATTTTTAAACCGATCACCCTCGCGGCTGGATTAGACGCAGGAAAAATCAATCCAGATACGACCTATGTAGATAACGGATTAGAAGTAATTGATGGCCTCCCCATCCGCAATTCCGACAAGGAGGCACACGGTGTGCAGAGCATGAAGGATGTGCTCACAAAGTCTTTAAACACAGGGACGATTTTTGTACAACGATTATTAGGTCGTGAGCTGCTACAAAAGTACATTCATGAGTTTGGGTTTGGAAAAAAGACAGGAATTGAACTAAAAAGTGAAGTTGATGGGGATATCGATTCACTCGACCGCAAAGGGAAGGTGTTTGCTGCCACCGCTTCGTATGGACAAGGAATCACGACAACCCCGCTCCAAATGGTTCAATCATTCGCCGCCCTCGGAAACGGAGGAAGGTTAATGAAGCCGTATATTGTAAGTGAAGTAATTCGTCCAGATGGTTCGCGCGAAATCACAAAGCCTCAAGTTATCCGTCAACCAATTAAGCCACAAACTTCTCGACTCATCACCGCGATGATGGTGAATGTTGTCGAGAATGGGCATGGAAAACGCGCAGGTGTTCCTGGGTATTATGTTGCGGGTAAAACAGGAACCGCTCAGGTTTCTGATCCAAGAGGCGGGTATCTCAAAGACGAAACGATTGGTTCCTTCGCGGGCTATGCTCCGGCGGATAATCCCGCCTTCGTCATGCTCGTCAAAATCGATCGCCCTCAAACCGTGAAATTCGCTGAATCCTCCGCCGCACCAATCTTTGGCGAGTTAGCAAGTTTTCTCCTTTCATATTTGCAGGTTGCACCGGTGAGGCCGATTAAGGTGGTGTCGCCTCCTGTAGCGCCCGCGACGACTTCTTCGAGTGCGCCTACGTCTGCTTCGTCATCTCGTCCATAAAAGAAAATACAATCTATTTAACCTAGGTGAACACAATACAAAACACCACCTATTCGGGTGGTGTTTTGTATTGGTAGCTCGTAGGGGAATCGAACCCCTATTTTCCCCGTGAGAGGGGGATGTCCTAGCCATTAAACGAACGAGCCACGGTCGCTCTCGAGCGACGTGGCGGGGCCAACATCGTTCTGGAGAACGTTAGACGCTGTTCCAGCGCTCCTCTTGTCGGCACAAGAGTTCGCGGGCGCGTTCAGGTTCGGCCATGAAGGCTTTTACCACGCGTTCCATGCGAACACCGTGCGAATCAATTCTGCCCTGTGACGCCTTCATGAAGACGACATCACCTGGTTTCAGAATTGTTTCTAACAAGGGTATAGCATCGAGTGTATCCGCAAGAGGCTTGACCCGGTCCTCGGGCATTCCATTTGCGAGTGCTCCCTCTGCCATGACGCGCGCAAGAGTACCACAAGGGAGAAAAAAATCAAGTCCAAGACGGGCCGCCTCAGCGCCGATTTGCCGATGAGCCGCTTCTGATCCGGCTCCTAATTCTCGCATTTCTCCAATAACGGCGATCTTGCGCTGTCCGGGATTGAGCGTGAGGGAGGCCATGTCACGTAACCCCGACATGACCGAGGCAGGTGCCGCGTTATACGAATCATCAAACAGGGTCACGTTATTTTTGCCCGGGATAATGCGTGTCCGCCCCGGCATCGGTTTGAAGTGCCGTTGAAATGAATCTTTCGCTTCTGCTTGCACATCCAGGGCTTGCGCGACCGCCAGGGCCGCACATGTCGAGTACGCCATGGAACGCCCGAAGACGCCTGGGATAGTAATGGTGAGGCGATGTTGAAGACATTGAATCGTGGCCTCTAATCCTTCTGGGATAAGGAGGTTCTGTTCTGCGACGCGTGTCTTAATCTTTGATGAGAGCAGACGTACTTCTGCTGCGTCGGTCTCTCCATAGCTCATAATATGCGCACGCGTCTGATGGCGCATGGCAAACACCCGCGGATCATCCGCATTCAAAATCACCGTCCCTCCCTGTGGCACAACTCGCGCAAGGGTACTCTTTTCATCTGCCAGCGCCTGTAACGATGGATAATTTGCGAGGTGGACTGGCGGGAGAGATGTGTCTTCACTCGTCACCGCCGTAATCACCGAAATCTGCGGCGGGGCAATCGAGGTGAGGTACGCAAGATCTCCGGCCTTATCCGCTCCCATTTCTAAGACAAACACGCGTGCGCCTGTCATTTGCCATCCGCGGGAAATGACGAAGGCTTTGGCGAAGAGAGACAGCCATTTAACGGGCGAACGTCCCGGCGCATCTGCATCAAAAATCGTAAGCGGCACGCCCAGCTCATTATTATAATTCTTCTTCGTAACCCGCACCGTTCCCTCCAGCTCCTCGGTATGTAAAATCGCCTCAATCGCTTGCTTGGTGGTAGATTTTCCCACCGTCCCGGTAATCCCAATAATCAACGGTTTCTCTCGAGCAATCGTTTTGCGTGCTGCTTGTGCGAGCCAACGTTCAAGCGCATGTTGCAAAGGCATAGGTTTACCTATCCTAAGACGGAAAAAGCTGGTTGGCAAGATAAGACAAAGAAGATTCCAAAATAAAAAAGAGCCTCATATGAGACATGGGATCTATATGAGGCAAGGCTAAAGGGAAAGGAGGATTGTAACCGATGTATGGAACAGACGCGCATCGGTATTTAATATTTTACCCAGTGCTTTTTTCCATGATCTAAACACGCTCTATAGTACTGAGCTACGAAAAAGTCCATAATACCTGCTTGATCCGGCTGGTACCCACGCCTTGTAATCCTACCGTTGTAGTCTTCTTCGTGATGCGAAGGACTGGGCTGGGGAGAAGCGTGAAGAGAAGGGGGAGCCTGGATCCCGAAGGTATCTGCTCTACCGCACCCACAGTAGAGGCTTCCAGCAACGGAAAAAGGAGAGCTCAGACACATATGACACTTATCTCTCCGCACAGGCTTGCCACGCCCATCGAGCATCTTGTATTTGCGACCGCAGTAACACAGGCACGGGCGAGATCCGTCACAGTGAGCGCACGGCTCCATCTCGATCAACCCATCGTCTCTCATGGCTACCTCCGAGAATAATAAAACATTCCTAGCCAATTTTAGCAAGGGGGTGGTTTGATCCTTTACAAAAAGAGAGGATTTTGATTGGATTGGGGTCTCTTCAAGGTTGGAGGAGAGGAAAAGTAATGGTCTGGGATCCCTGTGTCGCATTCGATGAGCTGATGATCAACTTCATTACGGAGGGTCGTAGGTCGAGAAAGCCTATTTTTGCATGTTCGTACAGGTTCATAGGGATAAGAAGGAGGTAGCGAGGGTTCTCGAGATCTCTCGTGCAAATGTCTATCTTCACCTGAACAAGTGGGAAGCTGACCCGCATCTCCTCGAACTCGTTCAGGGAGTGCCCTACATGCCTCAGTGGTTGTTCGCGTACTTTTTTATGCAGGCAAGCGTAGATTGGTGGGGCAGCAAGCGCACCGCAGCCAGACATCTGCGTATCACCTGCACGACGCTCGCAAATAAACTCAAAAAAGCAGAACAAAGACTCAGTAGCTGACGAATATCTCGTAGCTCGTCTACATGCTCTACCCGCCTTCTTAGCGGGTCTTTTAATGTTCAAAATAATAAAATACCCCGCGCATAATTAGACGAGGAGTATTGTATTATGAGTCTCCCGGGTTTTTACATCTCTTGTCGCTTAATCGTGAGAAACGCATTCCCGTTATCCTGTGGCGTATCTACGCGGACTTCATAGCGTTTGCCTTCACCTTCATACGTATATGTTTTGGAAGAGCCGCTTGCATTTGAGTCGGTCTTTTTGAGCGTGGTGTTCTTAGCCGTAAACTGCTGACGCACCCAGTCTGTGAGTGCCTCTGTCTTGACGGGAGTTAATTGCGCCACTGATGTTTGATATTGATCTCCACTCACTGAGATGACCGTCCCCCCAGGATAGACAGGAATGTCGCTTGGAACATTCGAAGCTTGGCCGCCACCACCAAAAATATCCATGCCTGCACCCGCGCCCGCGCTTGGAGCAGAAGGTGATTCAGGTGTAGAGGATGAGGAAGAACAGCCTGCCCCTGTCAGCACGAGCGTGAGAGCCAGGGCGAACGCAGGAAGAAAAGAAGGATGTTTCATAGATAAAAAGCATAACACATGACCGATTTCTCTGACAGTCAGAGAATAGAAAACGCATATGGTATACGTCCGCCATGAGTGTGTTCCTTGAAATGAGTTTCATCTTCGGATTCGCCGCTGTATTGGCGTTCGTCATGAAATATTTCCGCCTCCCCCTCATGCTGGGGTATGTCATTACCGGCATCATCGGTGGCCCCCTCGTATTTAACGCGTTGCATTCCGGTGAGAGCTTAGAAGTATTCGCTCAGCTAGGGATTGCGGCCTTGCTTTTCATTGTTGGCTTAACGCTTAATCCCGGCGTCATCAAAGAAGTCGGAAAAACGGCTGCGCTTACGGGAGTAGGGCAGTTCGTTCTTACCGCGTTACCGATCTATGGCTTGGCGTATCTGTTGGGTTACGGACCCCTCGTGTCCGGCTACCTTGCTATTGGACTGACATTAAGTAGCACGATCGTCGTATCTAAAATCTTGTCTGACAAAAAAGCTCTAGGAAGTTTGCATGGGAAGATTGCGATCGGGTGTTTGTTGATCCAAGACATTATCGCCGCTCTCGGTCTGGTCGTTATCACTTCTCTTGGCCAAGGTGGGGGAGTGCAGGGTCTCCTCTTCTCATTCGCCCGTGCCGCTGGGTTATTGGTGCTTATGTATGTCGTGGCAAAAATCATCTTGCCACGCCTCACGCCGATCTTTGCCGTCTCACAAGACATTCTCTTCCTGTTTTCTGCCGGATGGGGTATTGGCATGGCCGGGATCTTTCATGAAGCAGGATTGTCATTAGAGCTGGGAGCATTAGCCGCTGGTGTCACGCTCGCCTCTTCCCCATATCATCAAGCCATTAGTTCACGCATGCGCGTTGTGCGGGATTTTTTCTTGATCGTCTTTTTCGTCAGTTTAGGTGCTCAACTAGGTGTCCCCGCTACACCAGCCACATTATTCGCAACGATCGTCCTCTCCTCCTTTGTCCTAATTGGAAAGCCTCTCATCATGATGTTACTCATGGGAGCCTTGGGATTCCAGCGTAAAACCAGTTTTTTAACCGGGCTAACCATGGGCCAAGTCAGTGAATTTTCTTTCATTTTATTAGGGCTGGGTATCCAAGTGGGTCATGTCTCGACTTCCATCGCGGCCACGGTCACTCTTATCGGCTGCGTAACTATCGCGCTCTCGTCTTTGTTCATGGTATATGACGAACGCATTTACGATCGCCTCAGCACATTCATGGAATATTCGCCATGGCACGAACGGCGTACCTCTGTGCAAAAAGAGGAAGAAAGTGAGGTGTACGAAGTTATTTTATTCGGTTGTCATCGTCTTGGCGAAGATTTTCTTCCCATCATCCAAAGCTGGAAATGTTCCTACCTCGTCGTAGATTTTGACCCCGGTGTTATCCATGCGTTACGCGCGCGTGGCGTTCCTTGTCGTTACGGAGATGCATCGGATAGTGTCTTGTTAGATGATATCTCGTTAAAACAGGCGCGACTCGTCATCAGTACCTTGCCCGATCGAGAAATTAGCCATCTCATCTTGCGCGAAGCGCGCTCGGCGAAAAAAGGGCCTTCGGTGATCTTGCTCGCAAATACGGTCAACGAAGCGATGGAGCTATACAAAGGAGGTGCAAGTTACGTTGTTGTTCCACATGAATTGGGAGGAAGGTACGCCTCCATGCTGCTAGATTTGCTCCAGCGTGATGCCGGTAAATTCACCTCAGAAAAACGTAAACATGTAACCCGTCTCCGTAAACGTCTCAATCAAAAAGAAGACCATAGTTTGGATCTGCACCATCGCTTGAATGTATTGCACTAAACAAGAATAGGAATCAATTGCGATTGACAGCCATAAAGGGAATGGGTACCGTCCTGCATGGTGAATGCCGAAGGTCGGCAAACACCAAGGAAAGGACGAGTACCCATGGCAGAGATCAACTGGCCTCCCGTGAAGCACGATATTTCATGGCTCAAGTGGCACACCGTGAATGTGCCGAACATCGAAAACAGAATGGCAGGCGTGTGGAGTACCGGGGTCCTCTGGCTCATGGTCTGCTACATGGCCTTGGATCAAAAAAGGATTTCCATGACGCACCCCCTGGTTCTTGGGTGCATCGCCTATCTGATCTTCGGAACGGTGTGGTCCCTGACCGCCTCCGTGAAAATCGACAACATTCCGCCGGGTGCCCTCGTCTGGCTCATCGTCGACGACTGGGAGGGGTTCTATCTGGTCAAGGGTCCATTTCCGCGCAGGCTGTACTTCTACCCTGATACCAGTTTCTGCAGCGGAGTGGCGATTATGGAGGCGCGGGAATTTTCCGTGTGCTTCATTAATGAAGACGGTTACTATGAGCACCGATACAATGCAGACGTTGTATTTGAAGGAGTGCCTTCACCGCACGTAATGCGAGCTTTCTGGAGCTGGTGCAATCGACCGTCTGAAAAAGGGTTAAATTTGGAAGGACTTCGTATTACCGTGTACCAGGAAAGTAGTCGGCAATATCGCTCTATACCAGGCTCTTCGCGTCACTGGGAGATAGGCGGTTACGAAGACTGAACGGTACTAGCACATTATTCTCTCTGTTACGACCAACCGATTTTTTTGGAAGGTCTTTTTTTATTTAGAGTGAAAGCATGTTTTTGTTCGATCCTTGTTCGCTTGCTTCTTCCCTCCATCCGTTTTAGACTAGGCGTGTTTCTTATGGCGCGGATCATCTCCATCGTAAACCAAAAAGGCGGCGTGGGAAAAACCACGACCGCCATTAATTTGGGCGCCTATTTAGCCGAATTAGGGAAGTTTGTCTTGATTGTCGATATGGATCCTCAGGCCAACGCGACCGCTGGGCTTGGAATTGACCATCGTAATCTAAACCAAGGGGTCTATGAAGCTGTTCTCGGACAGGTACGGATCAAAGACATCGCCCAACCGACAGCTCACGAAACAATGCGCGTTGCCCCGGCAACGACGGCTTTAGCTGGCCTCAACATCGAACTTGTCGACATGGAACGCCGCGAACACAAGTTGCGCGACGCCTTGTTAGAAATTCGTAACGACTACGATTTTATTTTAATTGATTGTCCACCTACCCTTGGACTCATCACCTTAAATGGGATCGTGGCCGGAGATGAAATCCTTATTCCCGTCCAAGCAGAGTATTACGCTCTCGAAGGGCTCGGCCAGTTATTAGAGACGGTCCAACTCGTCAAAGAACGCATCCGTCCCGAGATTGACGTCTTGGGTGCGGTGCTGACGATGTACGATGGTCGTACGAAATTGTCGGATGATGTCTTACAGGAATTGTACAAGTACTTTCCAAATAATATCTTCCGTGCTGTCATTCCACGCAATGTCCGTCTAGCCGAAGCGCCCTCATTCGGCCGCACGATCGTGCATTTTGATGCCACCTCCAAAGGGGCACGGGCATACGAACGCTTGGCACGTGAACTGCTTGAACGTTAATTTTTACTTACACGCACATTATGATTATTGGCCGCCAATCAGGACTCGGAAAAGGGTTAGGGGCACTCATCCCTCCCAAGCCAAACCATGCCGTTATCACGACTCCGTATCCACCCCGTAAGATGGGCGAGGGCGTTGTGGTTGAGGCGGTAAACAATGGAGCGAAGGTCGGCACACCCGTGGCATCGGCACATGCAAATCCCTCCTTGTCACCTCGATCAATGGCAGAAGAGTCGCGCGCAACACAGTCTGTACCTGTTTCTCAGGGAAGTAAGGAAGAATCCACGCACGGCATGATGGTTCTCCAGGTTCCGATTGAAAAAATCCAACGCAACCCACATCAACCTCGTTTGCATTTCGATCATCACGAGATGGAGGAATTGATTGCCAGCATCAAAGAGCATGGCATCCTGCAACCTATCGTTGTAACTCGTCGCCCAGATGGGAGCTATGAATTGATTGCGGGTGAACGCCGGTTACGTGCTTCTACCATCGCGGGGTTAAAAACCGTCCCCGCCATCTTACGCGAAGCGAGTGACCAGCAAAAACT
>CAZIQG010000036.1:0-10968 GCA_964541725.1 uncultured Gammaproteobacteria bacterium | reverse complement strand
GGCCTGTTTTCCGGGGGGCGGGGGGGGCAATCCAACCCCCTAAAAATGTTTGTCCTCACCGTGGCCTACCAACTTGCCCACCACCCAACTGCTTAAACTACCGCGGTGCCACAGCCCTGTCGTCGCAAATCGGATGGGAAACGTCCTGATCCTAACAAACTCCCCCCAATCCGTGAAGCCCCGGCCCGTCCCCTTTCCTTATCCTCGATACCCGATACTGTGTTCTCGATACTTCTATGACCCCTCTTGAAGCCTTCCGACTGGACCTCGGCACCCAATCCACCTACCCTCCTGTCCCCAATTTTGGGCCTCTGCTTGGCGGATCCGGCTTTAATGGCGCACGCTATTTCAAAAAATGGTACCAAACCACTGATGGCGGCCCGCTTCTCCTCACCGCCAAACGCGGTCAATTCACCGCCTGGC
This sequence comes from uncultured Gammaproteobacteria bacterium, assembly GCA_964541725.1. Taxonomy (GTDB): domain Bacteria; phylum Patescibacteriota; class Patescibacteriia; order 2-12-FULL-60-25; family 2-12-FULL-60-25; genus JAGOUY01. The sequence continues at coordinate 10,545 of CAZIQG010000036.1, read as the reverse complement.
TCTCAGAACCCGTCTTTACCAATACCTCCAAAGAGCTTCTTACAAAAACGCTCCAAGGAAGCAAAGAAGCCACCATCCGACGACAAGCATTCGTCGCAATCATGGAACAGATGGATCAACAATACGACCAAACAACGTATGCGTATCTAGAACACCAATCCATTACCGCTCTCCAAGCACAAATCCATACCATCTTCGACACCATCTGGGATGCCAACGCCATGGCCTTCTTCTGTTTTTTCTTAGACAAATCCCTCTGTCAAAACGTTTTAGACGAATGCTCCATCAACCTCCCTCTCGAAGACCTTTGGGAACGCGCGACCATAAGCACAACTCCCTCATTTGAAACCTGTGATTTCCTCGAGCTCCTAAAAAAGCGACAGGCCGGTATTTCAAATGAAACTTTTGTTGAATACTCGCAATTTACGACCTGCTCGTACGTTCGTGCTGGAACGCTCGAAGAAATCGATGCTCAAAATCAACACGTACAAACAATTCCGATCGAACATCTCGACACAGACATAAAAACCATCGAAACAGAATGGGAAGAAAAACAAGCTCACTACGAACACTGGAAACAAACCCTTCCCCTCGCGCAACAGACACTCGTTGACTACCTACAAACCATCATCTTTCTAAGAGACGCCCGCAAACGCCTCTTCCGTAAAGGCTTAACCATCATCTGGCGCATTTCGCAGATCCTCACAAAACCTCTCGGCATCCCAGAAGAACTCCTCCCCTTCATCACTCGCACAGAAATAACCGACGATCTCGAACAACTTCATCTCAATCTTCCCACTCTCCTAACCCGTCTAGAGGGATTCGTACACTGCATCACAACCGAGGGTCAGGAATACAAGAACATCGAGTCGATCGAACCCATCGATATCGCTCTACGCAAACAACACTTTGGAGAAGACACCCAAAGCCTCACCCTCAAAGGCCAACCCGCGAGCCCCGGCCTTGTGACCGCGAGCGCCCGCGTCATCCTCCACAAAGAAGACTTTTCTTCATTTCAACCCGGAGAAATTCTCGTCACCGGCATGACCCGCCCCGAATTCGTGCCGCTCATGAAAAAAGCCAGCGGCATTGTCACCGACGAAGGCGGCATCACCTGCCACGCCGCCATCGTGAGCCGCGAACTCGGCATTCCCTGTGTCATCGGCACCAAAAAAGCCACTCACTGGATAAAAAGCAACACCCAAATCACCGTCGACGGCAACACCGGCCTCATCACAAAATCCATCTAACAAACTCCCCTCCCTAGTCATCTAGGGCCCGCATACCCGCAACTTTTTCTCCCTACAGCTGTCCGAGCAAGGAGACAAGGTCGTTGCTCTCGATTTGCGGCTGCAGACCTTGGCTCCGGTCCACCATACATAGCGTAGGTGGAATGCGAGTTCTGTAGGAAGAAAAAGTTGCGGGTATGCGGGCCCATCGCCTATATATAACAATCTAACCCCTACTCACTCATAAACAAAATCCCTCCGATTCGGAGGGATATTTGTTTATCTCTTATTTTTGCCCACACTTCGTATCCGTCTTGCGAGCAATCTTCATCTCTGGATCATTCCAATGATGAGCGTTGGTACCCATCTCGATAATTTCAATTTTCACATTCTTCTTATATCCCCATTGGTACATTTCTTTGGTGTTATCCATCCAGATATCAATACGGGTCGTATAGCGTGCATTCATGCGATCACGCACCTCGAACACCTTATCACCATAATAGTCAGGGATGCGAAACTTGGTTCCAAAGGGAAGGCCATTCGAAGCTACCATCCCATCAAACACAATCGATCCATCCGCAGACACACAAGGAGAATCATCCGTTTCTTGTGGTCTAGATGTATAAGCAGTCACTTCACGATACAAGACCTTGATGGTCTGTGCAGGCTCATCAGAAGCTTCCACGACAGGCTCCTCCATCACCTCAGGTTCATCAGCACGAGCGATGTGGTCAGCCCAAGTGCGGCTAACGACCGCGCTCGTAGAGGTATAGGCATTGTCCGCTAAAGCGATCGAAACCGTTTTAGCAGAAGCACCGCTGGACGCAAACACAGAAAGCAGCGAGAATAAGGCTAAGGCAATCTTGAACGTTTGGAATCCAATGGAGGATAAATTCATGGGGTAATAAAGAACCTTTGGAGGGCCTGCAAAACACAACGTATTAGGCAGATCTCTCAAAGGTTCGAAGAGATAGAATACTCCATTTTTGCCATTTTGTCAATGGGTAAAGCACGAAAAAAGCCTTATTTTAGCCAAAAAACTATGCCATTTCTCTCCAAACGCGTAACCACGTCTGCCTCCGGCAGCTCTCCCAAACGCCCATCCGCGTTCAAACGCTTTTTTTCCGTTCCCGGGCGGATTCGTACCCTCGTCATCGTCTTTCTAAGCCTCGGCGCCCTCGGTGTTTTAAGCCTAACCATCTTCGCGGCCTGGATCAGCCGCGATCTTCCCGATCCCAACACCCTCGGCAGCCGCCACATCGCCCAATCCACCAAAATTTACGACCGCACCGGCACCCATCTTCTCTTCGAAGTCCACGGCGATGAAAAACGCACCCTCGTCACCATCGACAAAATCCCAAAAATCATGCAGCACGCCACCGTCTCCATCGAAGACAAGGGATTTTATGAACACCATGGCATCTATTGGAAAGGCTTAATCCGCGCCGTCGGCATGAGCGTCCTCAAATTCCAACGCCTGCAAGGCACCTCAACCCTCACCCAACAATTCATCAAAAACGCGGTGCTCGATAACAAACGCTCTCCTGTACGCAAACTCAAAGAATTCATCCTCTCTCTCCAACTCGAACGCGCGTATACGAAAGATCAAATCCTCCAGCTCTACCTCAACGAAATCCCCTACGGTTCCACCATCTACGGGGTCGAATCCGCTGCCCGCTCCTTCTTTGGCAAAAGCGTGCAAGATATTACCCTCGACGAAGCCGCTCTTCTTGCGGCCATCCCGCAACGCCCAGACTTCTTCTCTCCCTACGGCACCGGCTTAAGCGGCGATAACCGCCCCCGTCTTATCGTCCGTCAACACTACATCCTCGACCTTATGGCCGAACAAGGCTACGTCACCAAAGACGAGGCCGAGGCCGCCAAAAAAGTGGAAACATTGAAAAAAATTATTCCGAAAAAAATCAGTAACATCGAAGCGCCTCATTTCTCCATGTACGTGCGCAACATGTTAGAAAACAAATACGGCATCAAACAAACTGCCGAGGGTGGCTACAAAGTCATCACCACCCTCGACTACGACAAACAAAAAGCCGCAGAAGAAGAAATCAAAAAAGGGGTCGAAGCGCGCGGCAAGCAATACCAATTTACAAACGCCGCTCTCATCTCTCTCGATCCAAAAACAGGACAGATTTTGAGTATGGTCGGTTCCAAAGATTTTTTCAGTGATGAAATCGACGGGGAATTCAATGTGACACTCAACCCCCGCCAGCCAGGCTCAAGCTTCAAACCCATTGTCTACGCCGCCGCCTTCATCAAAGGCTTCCTTCCTCAAACAATCCTGTGGGATGTAAACACCACCTTCAAAACAGATACCGTTCCTTACGAACCAAAAAATTATAACCTCAAAGAAAACGGGCCTATCTCCATGCGCCAAGCGTTGCAAGGCTCCTTAAATATTCCGGCCGTAAAAACCCTCTACCTCGTCGGTATTTCTCGCGCCTTAGACTTTGCCGAAACCCTTGGCTACACCACCTTCAAAAATCGTTCTCGCTTCGGGCTTGCCCTTGTCTTAGGCGGAGGGGAAGTCAGACCCATCGAACACGCCGCCGCGTTCGCAACCTTCGCCAATGAGGGCACACTTTACCCAACCAGCGCCATCCTAAAAATCGAAGACCCAGACGGAAAGGTTCTTGAAGAATGGCAAAAACCTGCCGGTACGCAAGTCATAGAACCACAAATCGCGCGCCTCATGTCCAATGTCCTCTCCGACAATGATGCTCGCAGTTACATCTTCGGTACTCGCAACAGCCTCACCCTTCCTGATCGACCCGTCGCCGCCAAAACCGGCACCACCAACAACTATCACGACGCCTGGATCGTCGGCTATACCCCAAGTCTCGTGACCGTCGTCTGGGTTGGCAACAACGATAACAAAGAAATGAAGCGTGGCGCTGATAGCTCCGCGGTCGCCGCCCCCATCTGGCAAGCCTACATGCGTCGCGCAACCCAAGGCACCCCCGTGGAACGCTTCACCCCTCCAGATCCACCAACCACCAACAGAGCCGCTCTTCTAGGCTATACCACTTCAACTACGATCAACATCGACAAGATTAGTGGCAAACGCGCCACCGATCTCACCCCCCCAGAATTCATCGAAGCCCGCACCTACCGCGAGGCTCACAACATCCTCTACTACATCGACAAAGATGACCCACTCGGTCCTGCGCCCGCCAATCCTGCGAGCGACCCACAATTCGCCAACTGGGAAGCTGGCGTCCAATCCTGGGTCACACGCAACAACTGGAACACAACCTCAACCCCTCCAACAGAATATGATGATGTCCACGTTCCCACCAACCGCCCTCAAGTCAGCATCTTGCAACCATCAAACGGACAAACCATCTCCTCACGCGGCTTCAGCATCACCCCGATCGTAAGTAGCGTGAGACCCATCGCCCGTGTCGAAGCCCGTATCGGCGGAACCCTTCTCGGTGCTTCCGGTGCCGCACCCTGGACCATCCAAGCCCGCGTGCCAAACACTATCGATACCGGCACGCACGAACTCACCGTCATCGCCTTCGATGACGTAGGTAATAACGGACAAGCTAACACCTCTATCCAATTAACGGCTGAGCGTGACCCAGGCCTCAATCTCCTCATCACCTCCCCAAGTGCCAGCGAAACCTGGTCACGCGAATCCTTCCCTAAAACCGTCATCCTCAACATCACCGAACCAACCCGCTATCGACGTCTCGACGTAAAATTCGTGGGTACCGATGGAGCTGATCGTTTGGCAGGCAGCGAAACCCTTCCTACCGCCACAGAAGTCTCAATCCGCATCCCGCTCGGTCCACCCGCCGGTGGCTACCAACTCCAAGTCATCGGCTTCCCTCAAGACGAAAGCGCTTCAACCGACACCACCTCCATCCCCCTCATCATCACAAATTAACACATCAAACAATCTCCAGGATGTATAACCCTGGGGATTGTTTTTATCATTGCTTTTTCAACAAATAAAGCTCGCCCTTCGACCAAGAAACATGTTCATAAGGATGAATAGATACAAGCGTATACCCCTCCAATGTAGATGAATACGACACAACATACTTCCGCGTCACATCAGGCACCAACGTCGTCACATACCATGGCACACTCGGATCATAGTACGGTAAAATCTCCGGATTCCCCTTTTTATACCACCGCCACCCCACCCACTCATACCCCGCATCAATATCCGCGATCGGCACCCCCTGACGCACAAGCCCCTCTGCCACCGACCATTTCGTTCTCGTGAGGTCGATATACTCCCTCGTTCCTAAGACAGAAAAAATTGCGAGACACCCCACCCATCCACCCGCCACAATCATCGCCACCCTCGAAGGTGGCCGCCGAGCCCACGTCATGACAGCCAGTAAAAGTGCCGGCACAAACAAACTCAAATAATACCGATCAAAACTTCGAAAAAAGAGGAGCGAAGCTATCTGACACAGAAAGATCGTGAGGAGAAAAACCTTAAGCCCCCGCTCTCGCGAAAACTCAGAGGAAACATCCACTCCACCTCTCAATAAAAACCACGCCCGATCAAGTAAAAAGAACACCAAGGCACCACTCGCCGCCCCAGACACACACGTCAGAAAAAATTCAAACACCACAGGCCAAGCCGCCTCAGGCACCCCAGACAACACGTCGGTACGCACACCCAACCCAAACTTCGTCCATACATTTCCAAAGAATGGGAATGTATGTTCATAAAAAGAAAAAAGGAACGTGTTTAATCCAACTCCCAATCCAGCCAACACAAGAGCAATCCACTTCCGCGTTCTCGATAACGATGAACTCGCGAGAATAAGAAGCGGAATCAAAAAGAACCCAAGATACTGCCAAATAAAAAAGGCCTGTGTTTTAACATGCTGAAGCAGAATCGATTTCTCTTCGAACACATGAAAAGAAATAATATTCATCGGCCACCACCCTCGTTCCTGAAGGAAAAAATAGATGCTCGCCATCAAAAGACTCGCCGGTAAAAACCCACCCACTAATCCCTGAAGCGCTTTCCGTCTATTAGATTGCATGAGCAGAAGAAAGGCAGATGCCACAAACACCGCCGCATAATTCTGACGAATACAAGCCGCATACAAGGCAAATACTTGAGCCAACCACAACCATCCCAAGCGCGGCGACTCCCACCATTTCCAATAAAAAAATACGGCGATCACCGCAAAAGACAAAGCCGGTACATCCGTCATGAACGAAAAACTGACGTTATAAAAAAGCGGATGAAAAAAGATTGCTAAACTCGCTATAAGCGCAACCACCACCCCCTGACGAGTGGAGAGTAGACGATACAAACAAACCATCCCAACCATCCCGATCAAAACGGTAGACACGTGAAGAAGCGTAAAACTAAACCCAAACACAGACACAAGCCCTCTCGCGTACAAGAGCTGCCCCATAAATACCGGTACAATGAACGAATCTAAGCGAAAGCTCTCCGCCTGAAAATCGCGCACTGCCCGCGCAAAAATCCAATCATCATTCAGCGCAAACTCCCCAAACGGACGGGTAAACGCTACAGCCATCCCTATAACAAACAAAAGGGCGCACACCCCGATCCAAACCCGACGTCGAAAAGACAGCATAAAAACATCGCAAGCGTAACAGAAATACGCACACCAGAACAGAAAAACACGTACGAATGGTACGTGTTTTTCTACACAGCCTATCCCCGTTTGTGGACAATCTTTATTGACGGATCGGCATCACAATATATTTAAACCCTTCCGCCTTCTCAGAACTAAGCACAACCGGACTAAAGGCATCAATCATCCGAATCGTCACCTGGTCCGTCCCAAGCGCCGCCAATCCATCTGACACATATTTAAAGTTAAGCGTCACTTTATTCCCCTCGCCTTCCAATTGCCCCTTAAGCACCGTCGTATGCGCCCCCGTCCCAGAATCAGACGAAGAAATACTCAGTCCATTCGGCGCCTTCATCTCAAACAACACATCATAGATCCCCTGACGCGCGAACAAACTCGCGGCACGAATCGCTTTCGCCAACTCGACGCGCGGAACCGTAAACGTTGATTTAAACTGCTGCGGGATAAGCGGACGGTAATCAGGAAACGATCCCTCAATCAACCGTGACACCAATTCCACATTTCCATACGAGAACACCAATTGGCTCTCCGTGATCGACCACTCAACAACCTCAGGAACCCCCACATCGTCTTTATACGCCGACAGGATGCGTCCAATCTCCCCCAAGGCTCTCGCAGGCACAATACAGCGCGCCGAACGCGTGTTGCCCCCCTGAGCCATCGTCACGACGCGTTCAGACAAGCGATATGAATCCGTCGCCGCCATCAAAAGTGTATCCGGACGCTCTTCTCCATGAAAGACACATGACACACCGGATAATTCAGGCCGTGACTCAGAACTCGATACAGCAAACGCCACCTGTCCAATCGCCTGCTTCAAAAGCTCAGCTTGAAAACGATAGGCTCCCTCGCGAGCCAATTTTGGAATCAACGGAAACTCAGAAGCAGGCATCCCCTTAATCGTTGTAACTTTATCATCGGCGCTAATCTTAAGCCCTTCTTCCGTGACACTCATCTCAACCTTCCCTGCTGGCAGCAAAGATACGTAATCCTGCAATAATTTAGCAGGTACCGTATATTCTCCCGGCTGGTCGACACGGCCACGTACAATCACCGATACCGCCATTTCCAAATTCGTGGTACTCAATTTCAAGGTCCCTTCCTCGACCTTCATAAGGACGTTCGCCAAAATCGGCAAGTTAGCGCTCTTTCCTGCGATATGACCAACCAAGGAAAGGCCTTGTAGGAGATTCTCTTGTGTACAGGCAAAAATCATAATCATTCAATAAGATAGGTTCGTCTCATCCTGACCTATAGGCGCCATCCCTTCAAGTCCTAGACTTTCCACAAGAACGAGAGGGCTTAGGGATAGACTGGATTAAGTATATAAAACGGAAGTAATAGTAATAAGCCCTGTGGAGAAGTGGAGAAGGGGCAAGAACGTCAATTTTTAAAGGAGATACATCGGAATTGATTCCACAGCGATGTGTGTGACGCCACGGGATAACCTCGGATATCCTGCGGACAAGATAGTTTCACAGTCGCAAGCGGACCCCTCCCGCACACCTAACCCCCAGCTTCTCCCAATAAACCCACAGGCCTAGGTGGCTGTGTTGTATAACCGCTCCAAGATGAGGGTAATATCCTGTTTAACCTGTGTATCGTCCTGGATAAGGTGTGTAATCTTTTCGCAGGCATGCATGGCGGTTGTGTGATCGCGCCCACCCAAATGATCCCCAATGGTGGGGAAAGAACATTTTGTCTCTTCACGCAGAAGATACATGGCAATTTGACGCGGCAAAGCAAACCGTTGTTCGCGGCTCTTCCCAACAATCTGCTCATGGGTAATGTCGTAATGCCCGCGTACCGCCTCAATCAATAAACGTGGGCTGACCGTTCGTTTCGTGATCGTCGGTGTAAAGCTCTGTAATAAGGGCTGAATGGAGCCAGCGCTTGGTTGGATATTCTTAAATTGGTGGTAGGCAATGATCTTGTTCAGTGCCCCTTCAAGCTCACGGATGTTCGATTGGATTGCCCCGGCCATCATATGCAAGATCTCGGTCGAGAGTGGATAGCTCTTTTCGCGCGCCTTTGCCTCTAAAATGGCCACTCGCGTTTCAAAATCTGGTTTGGTGATATCAATCATCATCCCCCATTCAAAGCGTGATTGAAGACGACTTTCCAAGGTCTGGATATCTTTTGGAGGGCGGTCAGACGCAATCACGATCTGCTTGTTATTCTGATGCAAGGTGTTAAATGTATGAAAAAACTCCTCTTGCGTCCCTTCCTTGCCCGTCAAAAACTGAATATCATCAATTAAAAGCACGTCAACCGTACGATATCTGTCCTTAAAATCCGTCGCCGCACCACTCCGCACCGCTTGAATAAATTCATTCGTAAATCGTTCACATGTCACGTACTGGACTTTGGCATTATTGTTGTCGCGACAGACATGATGCCCAATCGCTTGCAGCAAATGCGTCTTTCCCATCCCAACCCCTCCATAAATAAACAAAGGATTGTAGGCTTGTCCAGGCTTCGCTGAGACCGCCATACAGGCCGCGTGCGCCAACTCATTATTTTTCCCCACAATAAACTGAGGAAAGGTGTAGCGTGGGTTAAGGCCGAGTTCCGCCGCCCGTGTCGTTGGCTCAGATGATTCAAAAGCTCCCTCTGACCCCGAACCCTGACCAATATCTTGTTCGATTCCTTGTGATGGGGTGGGCTCCGCCAAATGTTCAATCGGGAGAACGGTCGTATTTCGTACCTCTACACGATAGTGGATTTCTCGGATTGGTTGTGGGCAGGCTGAGCGCAAGGCTTTAGCAATCGCGTCATGGTATTTGCGCTCAAGCCAAGATTTTGTGAACGTATTTGGAACCGCTACCACAATTCGCCCGTTTTCATACGAACTAATGAACGTATTACGAAACCAGGTTGTGAAATTGGCCTTAGATAAGGTGAGTTCGATCTCACCGAGGGCAGATTGCCAAAGTGCTTGCAAGTCCATAGGGTTATATGCTGGATACTTTCAATCCTGCATCACCTTGTCAAACATGTGGATAACCCGTGGAAAAACCAACAGTTTATCCACAGCTTATCAAAAACGGTGGGGATTTTGCGGGGACAGACCTTGCCAAAAGCAAATAAATATCCTAGAGTACTCCCATTCTTATGGCTACCAAACGAACCTACCAGCCCAAAAAGCGCCGACGCGCCCGCGTTCACGGTTTTCGTGCTCGCATGCAGACCGCTGACGGTCGCGAAGTTCTCTCTCGCCGTCGTGCCAAAGGCCGCAAACGCATCGCCATTAAAACGGCCAAAGTCAACAAGCGTTAATCCCGTGCTCCCCCGCACTGATCGCCTGCGCCGCATGCGCGACTTCGCCCTCCTCTCCCAGAGGGGGCGCGTTGTTTTTGGCCCATTTTTTACCCTCCGCTTCCGTCCCAGCCAAGACGCGACCAAAGTCGGCTTCGTCGCGAGCGCCAAAATATTCAAAACCGCCGTCGCCCGCAACCGCGTCAAACGCCGCCTCCGCGAGGCTCTCCACATTACCCGCCCCCTCTGGCCGATCAAGATGGACATCCTCTTTATCGCCAAACCCGAAGCCACCACCACCGAATACCAAACCCTCGTCGCCTCCGTAAAACGCGCCTTCGAAAAAATCCCCGAAGCCCTCAAAGCTCCTCCAACCCCGCGCAAAAACCCTAAAGCAAGACGAAAAACATCGGTGATATATAAGGGTACATCTT
>CAZIQG010000035.1:0-11068 GCA_964541725.1 uncultured Gammaproteobacteria bacterium | reverse complement strand
TACCCAAGATGAGATCGGACAAAAGATGGGAAAGAGTCGCTCACAAATCGCGAATACTATACGTTTATTGCAACTGCCTAACGAAATCCAAGAAGCTCTCGTCGACCGTCGCATGTCCATGTCGCAAGCACGTACGCTCTTGTCACTGCCAAATGACAAAGATCGCCTGGAAGTCTTTAAAAAAATGATGGCCAGCCATGTCACCGTACGCGAAGCCGAAGAATCCATCAGCGACCGCTTAGGACGTCGTCGCGCGGTCCGCGACCCAAACGTCATGGGAGCAGAGAACGAATTACGCGAACTCTTCCGCTGCAAAGTTGACATCAAACGCAAACCCACCGGCCAAGGCGAAATTCGCTTCCGCTTCTTCTCCGACGAAGAATTTCGCACGCTGATGAACGAATTATCGGAAGGGATTCCGAGTGAAGAATAATAAATAAACACTTCCGATCTACTCTTTTCCCTTTGGAAATATCCCCTTAATCCACGACGTGATTTTTGATTTGGCAAATTGACGTACGCGAGCCTTAGCGTGCCGTGTTCTTACAAACTTTATCCAATCTGGATTTGGTCCTTTTCGATTCTTATCAACCATGACCTCGACCATATCACCGTTTTTTAAGACGCGATCGAGAGTCACGACCTCTTCATTCACTTTTGCGCCCATACATGTGTTTCCGATATCTGTATGCACGGCATAAGCAAAATCCACACACGTACTATGCTCAGGGAGGTCAATGACATCCCCCTTGGGAGTAAAGACAAAAATCCGGTCATGGAACAAATCAATCTTCATTTCCTCCAATGACTGCAAGGAATTCTTTTTGTCGGATAACTCTTCTTGGATATCCGCCAATTCATGCACCCAATCTGGCACCGTCGTCGGTTTTGAGAGGTAGCGTTGCTTCTCTTCATCATACGACCAATGCGCCGCAATCCCATACTCATTCTCGGCATGCATCTCTTCCGTGCGAATTTGAAATTCCACAATCTCTCCTTTTTCACAAAACACCGTCGTATGCAACGAGCGATAGCCATTTGGTTTTGGCTGAGCGATGTAGTCTTTGATCCGTCCTTTAAGAGGCGACCATTTACCGTGAATGATCCCAAGCGTTGCGTAGCAGTCGGTGACATTTTTTGTAATCACACGAATGGCCGTAATATCGTAAATACGTGCAATACTACGATCATTCTTGAGGAGTTTTTTGTAGAGCGAATAGAGGTGTTTAGCACGACCTTGTACACGTACGCGAATATTCGATTCCTGTAGCGTCTGCTGGGTTAATTCCATGACATGCTCGACGTACTCTTGTTTGCCTTCACGTGTTGTCTTGGCTAGGTTGGTTACCCAAGCAAATTCTTTTGGCGAAGCGTATTTAAAGGCCGCATCCTCTAAAAGCCCTTTCATTTCTCCCATGCCCAGGCGATTGGCGATCGGGGCATAGATCTCCAATGATTCCATAGCGATCCGCTGTTGTTTTTTGGGAGGAATGGCATCGAGGGTCTGGAGATTGTGTAACCGATCCGCAAATTTGATAAACACAACCCGTACATCTGCGGCTACGGCTAAAAACATCTTGCGTAAATTCTCGATATACCGTTCCATGCCACGGTATTTGATTTTTCCTAATTTAGTGATGCCCGCCACCATCGACATGATGTCTTCGCCAAACGTTTCTTTAATATCTTCTAATGTTCGAGCGGTGTCCTCCGGCACGTCATGCAACAACCCCGCAATAATAATTGGAACGGGCAAGCGCATTTGTGCCAACGTCGAAGCGGTCGCGAGGGGGTGCGTGATATAGGGCTCTCCCGTAGCACGCTTTTGTCCCCGGTGCGCTTCTTCTGCAAAGGTATACGCATGCCGCACGGATGCTAAGTCCGCTTGCGGATCAAAGGCGGCTACCTGATCGCATAATTCATCAATCGTGGTAGCGTACACAAAGGGAGACGTCATACGCTATTCCTATCATGTTAAAGCCTTCTCCGCAACGAGATGCAAGGCAAACGTAAGTATGCTAAACTGCGCGCCATATGCCAGCCGACGGAGGTGTGGGCCTTGGAGCCCAGCAGCAAGAAAGAGCACGCGAAGGAATCATCGCGCGTGCCAGCGAAAAACTGCAAAAGTTTCGCGAAGCGATACAGGCTCTTTTTAAAAAGGAAGGGAGCGATAGAATTAACAAGAAAGACACTTCTAGGATTGATCAGATTCTTGCTATTGCTGAAGATGATGTAGCGCGCTTCAAGAAAGAAGGAGCGCCGCTTGAAAGGATTCTTGAGGAAGCAAAAGCGGGATTGGCGGGGGTTACGCTTAAAGAAGATTTAAATCGTGCTGTTGAAGGGCTTAAAAAAAAGCAGAAAGATAATGTTGAAAAAGCATTAAAAGAATATCGCGAGGCGTTGGTAGAAGTGCTAAAAGAGGGAGAGAACGCGCAGGTAAGCACAGCTGAGCAGGTGCCTGAAGTCGCAACGGCGGAGCCTGTGCCAGCACAAGCGTCTAAACCACAAGCTAACGGCGCATCTAATGCGGTAGAAGGCTTACGAGCAGATTCTGTAGGCACTCCTCCAAAAGAAAAAAGACCAGCCCGTTCTCAAAAGGGTAGAGCGAGCGAACATTGGATAGACGACTTTATTAAGAGTATTAGTCGTGATTTTAGCGATGATCAAGCCTTCACGGCAGAAATTTTAGCACTTGAGCAACCAACGAATCACCAAGCAGAGTATAAGAAGCTCGTTGCGATGGCCATGGAGGCAGATCATCAACGCGAGACATTTTCGGCGCAGAATGCGGAGTATTATGAAAAGTTGATGGCGGATCTCAAGATAGCCTTTGAAGAATATCTCGCGTTGCAAGAAGCGCCTCCGGTCCCTGCATCGGCAATTCCTAACGCGACCGACACCACACCGGCGCCTGCTTCTCCAGAGCCGAAAAAAGATTTTTTGGCGCAGGCGCAAGCAGAGATTGCTGAGCGACAGCAAAAACGGGCGGCGGAAGAAGCAGCCGCAGCACAAAAAATAGCTGATCTTCGTGAAAGTAAGCGAGCTGCAGAGCAAAAAGAAGTTATTGCGTTAAGAACGGTCATTGATCAGATTAGACGTTTTGAAGTCCAGCGAGCCGAAGAAAATATACGTCGTCTGAACGGATCAGTCGTTTCTACGGATATTGCGTTGACGGCCGTATGGGAAAAAATGAAAGATGAAGGGGTACAAATCCAAACAGCGCGCTTGCTTCAAGGGTACCTTCAAGGACGTGTTGATAAGCGCTTTGTTCAAGATGATTATGCGCCGGTCAAGGAGCAGATTGAACAAACGATTCAGGCTGGAGTATCTATTTTTTCTAAAGAAAGCGTTTTAGAGGTTGCAAGAGGATATGGTTTTGAGAGCGAAGCAGCCATTCTTACTCGAGCCGCCGTTCCTCTACCCGCAGAAAATGACAAAAGTTCTAAAGGGTTTGGCTCAGCTCCTGCAGAGGCAAAGCGTGATGAGGGAAAAGCAATTCGTTTGAAGCAAATAGAGAGTAGATTTATTGCGATAGATAGACTTCTCGGTTCCTATAAAGGTACGCCTGCAGAAAAATCAGAAGGTGCGCAAAAGCTCATGGAAGAAAAGATGGAGCTGCAACGTGAACGGGCGCAATTGCAGGCAGAACTTGGTAGCAGTCCTTCTGTGTCCGGGGCGGCACTTGAACCTGATGTACCCTCGATAAAAGAAAAAACCAAGGAGGTACTCAGTCCGTTGCAAGAATCTCTTCGAGATAACGAAGATCGCTTAATACGATTTAAAGGGGCGATTGCGGGTTGGAAAGACACCACGCCAATTGATGGTGTAATTGGTGGATGGGTTACCTGGCTTGAGGCCGTTATCGAGGCACAAAAGGCTCTTGAGAAAGCTACGACGCCCGAAGAACGAACGGCGCGTGTAAAAAACGTTGAAGCCGCCATCGTTATTCGCCCAGCGGAGAGCGAAGCAAAAAAGATCCAAGAGTGGATTAAGACTCACCGAAGTGGAGCGAGTGAAAAACAAGAATATATCGCCTCTGTCGTGGAGCCACGGGCAGACGCATTTGCTTTGGTCAGTGGGTTTAAAGCGCAAAAATTAACGGAATTATTACGAGCAGAACAACCAGTATCTGTACCCAATCCAGATGCATCAGATGATCCTGTCGTGGATATCTCTTATAGAGATGGTGAGTATGAAGGAGGGGTTATTGTCTCGGCAGAAGAGATGAACGCCAAGAAGGAAAAGACCGTCAAAGAGTTTCTAGAGGATCTTTTTTCTGACAAGGCTTTTTTGGATAGGTTGCGCGTGATTACGAATAAAGAGTTTTTTGCGGGACTTACTGTTCTCCAACAGAACAAATCGATGCCTGGAGTAGCTCAAAAGGCTACAGAGGCAGCTCTTAAATTAGGCGGTGCCATCGAGAGAGCAAGTGAGACGCTCATGCAGCATAGCTCATTTAGGCATTTGTTAGAGTCTGTGTTTGCTGGTGTAGTAGCAGATGTAGCTGTCTCGGATAGCAAAGATCAAAGAAAATACTGGGGTGAGCGTACCAAGGCCTATATTGGAATGCGGCTAGAAGATATTGATAAACAAACAGGATTAACTATTAAGCAATTAATCCAACGGTTCGCTATTCTTGAGTGGAGAACGCAATTTTTTCCTAAAAAAGAAGATGGGATAGAAATCATTGACTTAGCTCCCGATGATCCAGAAGTGGAAATAAGCAACGAAAAGGAGGAGGTAGAAACGCGAGTAGCAGAGGGGCCTATGGTTACTGTCGAGCAGGCCGATCTCAAAACTCAAACAGAAGCTGCCCGCGCCCAACTAGAAGACATAAAAGCCATTATTGGGAGCTGGGACACAAAGGAGAATCTTGTTCACGACGATAAGCTCATCAAGGAAGCGGTTAAGCGTTTTGAAGAGATTGTGGCGCACGATGAAGCCTTTTTGGCAAAAGGTGATGTGGATGGGGCGTATAAAGATAAGCGCAGACGGTTAACGAAGGGTGGATACTTAGAGCGCCTTCAAGAACGTCTCTTTGAAGTCATAAGCAAAGATGAGCCTGTCTATGCAGAGCGGTTTTCTGCTTGGATCAAGAAAGAAGAGGCTAAGCCAGAAAAGGAAAGAAATAACGCTTGGATCGAACAATTACAAAAACGCCAAGCAGCGGTTCAAGCCTTGAAACCATTGTTTGAAGCGTTTCTCAAACCAACCTCTCAGCCAACGCCAGACGCGAAGCCAGCTCCCACCCCAAATACCCCTCCTGCACCAGACGCTACTCCTGCCACGGATGCCTCTGCTGCTCCTATATCCGCAGATGCTATCCCCCCAACTCCTGATGTAAAAACGTCTGCTCCTACCCCAGACGTAGCCGCTCCCGTCCCTCCTGCGGCTCCTCCCTCCGCTCCAGACGCAATCCCCCCAGCCCCACCCACTCCTGATAAAGCTAACGCTCGACCTGAGCCAGGCTTCGCGAATGAAGCGCTTTTCTCTGCGGCAGACCGTGCCACCATCCTCACGTGGTTAAAAGCGCAGCAGCCTCGCATAGACCGTGCGCAAAAATTGCGTGTCGACAAAGATTTGGAGGAGGCACGCAAACGCTACGAACCTTTCGGATTGAATCTGGCAAGATTAGAATCTATCGTCAATGCGACGGCTCGCTTAACGGAAGCGAAAACAGACAAAGAGCGGATGGATCGTGAGGCGGTCCTTATGAGCTTGAGAGAAGGGGGTGTCATCCTCGGAGCCGAGGCGGCTCTCTCAGAAATAAAAGCAGAGAGAAGGCAGCTGAAAGGCGATGCACAGTATTTTGAGGATAATACGCCCTACTCCGGACAATTCCAGCGATCCAAGTCAGAAATAAAGGCTCGTTTAAAGCAGATCGATGCAGAAATGGAGTTAATGGAGATGAATGTTGAATTGGAGCAGGCCTTAATGGAGATGGTCATTGTCAAAACCACAAAAGAAGATCCAGGCAAGTTCAAAAACGAGATAGCCGAGGGTGAGGCACGTGTTGAGCAGAAAGACACGAGTTGGAAAGAGGTGGCAGATACTGCTTCGCAGGCGCATGAGGAGTTGCGCGCCAGGATGGAAACAAGAAAGCGAGATACAGAGGCTGAGCCTTACTTTGGGGGAATCTTTCAAGCCGTTTTGAAAGAACAAGAGGTAACAATTGGACTCGGTAAAGCCCTACGACGATTTGACATCTTAGACAAGACCGAACTTCAAATCACGCAAGCCTTGAGATTATTAGATAATGCTCCAAGTAGTCCTATCACCCCTGAACAATGGAATGCCTTACCGAGTGCCGCCAGATCGGTGCTGAAACGCTCGGGAGAAAGCGAAAATAGCACAGGAGAAAATATCAAAGGCCGTTTATACGAAATTCTGCGTAGCTTAACGAACGATAAATCCAAAGCTAACAAAGACTTGCAAGACCAGCTCGGCCTCGTTAATGGCATGAAGGAGCAAAGTGCCTACGCATTAGCCCAAAAAGCCTACCAAAAACTCCAAGCCGACCAGAAGCAGGCTGCTCAAGAGGTAAGGCGGTTAACGGGCGACATCGAAACCTACAACCCACTCAAGGTAACAAAGATGGCGGATAAGAATCGGTATGTGGAGAAACTCAAGGAAGTAAACGGACGCCTAGAACTCGCAAAAAACCAACAAAGACACATAGAGGCTCTGCTCAAAGACGGAGAAGCTGTCCTCGGTATCTCCGGGCGCACGTTATGGGGACAATATCAAAAGAAGGGAGGAGAGGTGATAGACCAAGGAGGGGCATATGAGGCGTTAAAGAATCAGCAGGAGGTTACGAAGCTCGTTGTACAAGTCATAGATGGGCAAGACCGATTGGCTAGACTCAGACTGGCGGAAGCGCCGCGAGAAGATGAAATACGTAAAGCATTGCCCGTCCTATCCGTGAAAGGGGGAGGAGCTTCCTTTGGAAAAGGGATGCCCGCTCCAAAAAATCCCACGAGCGGTGGCGGAGGGGAGAAAGAAAAGAGCGTGTGGGAGTCCTTTAAGGAAACCGGTCTTTACAAAGGAGCGGCACAATTTGTTGAAGCGCTTACATTCTGGAAATAGAGTTCGGTTAAATAAATAAAATAGAGGCGGGCGTTACAGCCTGCCTCTATTTTATTTTAGCCTTTTTTTGCTTTTCGCGCTGCGAGCAACTCCACCGCCATCTCGAGAGTGACATCCTCCTGTTTCGTTTCTTTTGGAATCGTGGCATTCGTTCGTCCATGTTTTACATACCATCCAAATTTACCATTATGCAGCGTGACCGGTTTCTTATCCTTCGGATGTTGGCCCAGAGATTTCCCAGCACCACCCCCGCGTACCCCTTTGGGGATTGCTAGCAGCTCTAAGGCGCGCTCTAACCCAACCGTGAACAAATCATCCTCCGCCTTGAGGGAACGAAACTCGCCATCATGCACGATATATGGTCCAAAGCGTCCTAAGCCCGCTCGAATCTCTTTTCCACTTTGTGGATGTGTCCCGACAAGACGAGGCAGAGCCAGGATGCTCAACGCTTTTTCATAACTCAACTCGTTCAGAGGAATATTTTTAGGAATGCTGACACGCTTCGGCTTCTTCGCTTTCTTCTCATCTTCCGCCGGATCTTCCCCTAATTGGAGATATGGACCATAGCTCCCCGTTCGCAAGTAGATTTGCTCTCCACTGGCAGGATCTTGTCCTAACGTGGTAGGTCCTTGCTGAGCGGATGAAAGGAGCTCGCCTAACGTGTGCTCCGTCAGTTCACCTGGAATCATATCTTCCGGAAACGAGGCTTTAACAAGTGTATGATGTTGAGGGTGTGGGGCTTCTACATATGCACCATACTTACCAACACGCACAATGGCGTCAGGGATCTGCGGAAGAAGCACGCGACGATGATCCGCCTCCGTGGTGTCTTTTGCTTCTTTGGCTACGCGTTTCTCGAGTCCCTGCTCACCAAGGTAGAATGTTTTTAGATAAGGGAGCCATTCTGTTTTGCCTTCGGCGATATCATCCAAGCTTTGCTCCATACCGGAGGTAAATTTTGCATTTACCAAGTCCGCAAAATGCTGCTCCATGAATTGCGTTACCGCAAACCCCGTAAAGGTCGGAGCGAGAGCGCTGCTCTGTTTCTTCACATAGGCTCGATCGACAAGAGTCCCAATAATGCTTGCATAGGTACTCGGGCGACCAATTCCTTCTTTTTCCATCCATTGGATCAGACTTGCTTCCGTAAAGCGAGCCGGTGGTTTGGTTTCGTGGCCGTCTGCGTGCGCATCCGTGCAGGTAACCTTCTCATTAGGCGTGAGTTTTGGGAGCAACCGTTCACGGTCACCCAACGCCCCTTCAATATCTTCTTCACCTTCTACGTAGGCGCGTAAAAATCCTGGGAAGACAATTTTTAGACCCGTTGCCTGGAAGGTATGATTCGCTGCCTTAAAGGTAACGCTCATCTGCAATTGTTCACTGTCCTTCATCTGTGAGGCGATCGTACGCATCCAAATCAGCTCGTAGACATTACGTTCCCCTCCACTTAAATCAATTTCATGGGGAGGGATGAGCGCTAAGCTCGGACGGATGGCCTCGTGTGCTTCCTGGGCGGCTTTATCTGAACTTGCGTAGTGCCGTGGAGCGTCAGGCAAGAATTCTGCGCCAAAGCGATCGCTGACCATGCCACGCGTGGCTTGGATGGCTTCTTGGGACAAAGCGACGGAGTCTGTACGCATGTAGGTGATATACCCATGTTCGTACAATGTTTGGGCAATGCGCATCGTTTCTTTTGAAGACAATCCAAGTTTGCGGTTTGCTTCCTGTTGGAGTGTAGAGGTGATGAACGGAGGGGGAGGGCGACGCGTCATCGGTTTTTCGTGGACCTCATCCACTGTCCAGTCCACCTTTTTTACCTGTTCCGTAATCGTCTTGGCTCGTTCTTTATTAATAAGGATCGCTTCACTATCGGTTTTGAGGGCGCCTGTCGTTTCATCAAAATCTTTGCCAATCGCAATGCGCTTCCCATCTGTCGCAATCAGCTTTGTTTCGCAATTCCCATTAGTTGCCTTCACATCCGCCACTACGTCCCAATAGCTCGAGGTCTTAAAGGCAATACGCGAACGTTCACGATCTACGATCGCTTTCAAAGCTGAAGACTGTACGCGTCCCGCCGATAACCCATACGCAATCTTCTTCCAAAGAACTGGGGAGATCGTATATCCCACCAATCGATCTAAGACACGACGCGTTTCCTGCGCGCGCACCAATCGATCATCAATATCGCGTGGATGCGCCAAGGCTTTTTCGATCGCTTGCTTGGTAATTTCATGAAACACCATGCGATGGACCGGAACTTTTGGTTTTAACAACTGCAACAAATGCCAGCTGATACTTTCTCCTTCACGGTCTTCATCAGTCGCTAAATACACGACATCCGCTTCTTTTAAGGCTGCCTTTAATTCTGTGACCGTCTTGGCTTTGCGTTTAGGAACAACGTACAGCGGTTCAAAATTATCAGCCACATTTACGCCTAACTGCCCCCAAGGGGTTTTTTTATAGGCCGCGGGAACTTCTGTCGAAGATTCAGGCAAATCACGCACATGGCCCATTGAGGCAAGGACTTTGTATTCGGGGCCTAAAAATTTACGGATGGTTTTGGCTTTGGTAGGGGACTCAACAATGACAAGATGCATAAGAAGGTCAGAAGACAAGAGCAAAGAGATAGGGGACCGGTCTACGTGCGAACCCATGTTTGGCCGCCGAGATGCTGAACCAGTCCTTTTAATTCAAGAATCGATAATTGGGATGATACATGCGAGACCGCCTGTTTGGCGAGGGTCGCGAGCACGTCAATATGGATTGGTTGGCTAAGATAAGATAAAAACATCTGATCTTGCGGGGTCGTTGGGAGCTCGCTTCTGGCCTGAGCGATCAAATCCGGCCGATCAAGCGCCAATGCATCAAGAATGTCCTGAGCGGTGGTACAAGGCTTCGCTCCCAACTTAAGTAAGTGGTTCGTGCCTTCAGATTGCGGGTTCCAAATGGAGCCGGGCACCGCCAAGACCTCCCGATTTTCATCCAGGGCTAATGTAGCCGTAATAAGGGATCCGCTTTTAGGTGCGGCTTCCACAACGACCGTCGCCAGTGAGAAGCTCGCAATCAATCGATTGCGTAAGGGGAAGAGATATTCATGTCCCTGGCCTCCAGGAGGGGATTCGCTTACCAGGCATCCACCTTTCTCAATAATCTCCTCCGCCAACCGTACATGGGCTCGCGGATAGATCGAGGCACGGTCTACGCCCGTGGCCAAAAAGGCGACCGTGATCCCATCCGCATCGAGGGTGGCACGATGGACGAGCCCATCTATCCCTAGAGCTAGACCGGACACTACACATAAGCCAGAGCGTACGAGGGGAGGAATAAGACTGCGTGTCACTTGTTCGCCGTACTGAGTTTTTTTCCGCGTACCTACCATCGCCACCGCCGGCGCAGACGGAAGGATTCCACGAACAAATAACACTTCTGGAGGATCGCTTGAGGCGGCTAATAAGGGAGGGAAATCAGAATCTTCCGGAAACACAACGCGGATCCCTTCCGTTTCTAAGAAGCTGATCGTTGCTGTTTCGTCATGCTGCCCTCGCCAAGCCAAGAACCGCTCAATCGTGCTGGCACGCATCCCGGTCTTTTGCAACAAAGAACGTTTTGCTGACAGGGCATTTACATACGACCCGGTCACTTGTTTCAGCATACGCATGCGCTGACTCCCGATATCTCGAAAGTGCGCCAAACAAATTTTTGCCACCTGCTCATCGGTAAAGGACATACCTACCCCGTTCCATATTTAGCGGGAAGTGTCAAGGGCGAAAACATGCGACATGTAACACGCAACACATAACACTCGAAATCAATTCACCTCCCCCTCCCTCCTCATCTAGGGCTCCGCTGGCCCGCATTTTCTTTGGACTCAGCTGTCTGAGCAAGGAGCCAACACCGTTGCGGCCGATTGCTGTTGCAGGTGTTGGCTCCGGTCCGCCATAAATAGCTTTGGCGGAATGCGAGTTCTGCAGTCCAAAGAAAA
>CAZIQG010000034.1:0-11228 GCA_964541725.1 uncultured Gammaproteobacteria bacterium | reverse complement strand
ATAATTTCAAGTGTTACCTCAAGAGTATTGTCGTCAATCCATTTTGGTTTTTGTTTTGTGATAAGTGCTATTTTTTTTACCATTCTCCAGGCTTTAATTTCTTTTTCGCGCGTAATTACTGCCCAAATCGACTCTCCTTGCTCGACATACACTAATTTGTGACAGTGATATTTTTTCGTAAACCCTTCTATAACTCCTTGCTTATGCTCCAATACTCTTCTTTGTAGATTTGACGTTACCCCAACATACAAAACTCCTGACGCGCTCGCCATGATGTAGACGTATCCCCTCATATCTTCTTCTCATGCTTCCGCGCAAACACAAATCCATACACTTTGCTTGCCCCTGCCTCCTGCAAGACGCGTGCCGCTTCGTGCCAGGTCGCTCCGGTCGTGTAGATGTCATCGACGAGGAGAACGGCGCCTTGGACGGGATTTAGGGCTTTAAAGACCCCTTGGATATTCTGTTGACGCAAAATGTTGGCTGGAAGGCTGGCGTTTTGGACCACGTGTTTACTGCGTACCAATCCTTCGATCAGGATTGCTTGTGGGACAATCTCGGCATGGACGATATCGAGGAGGATCTTAATGTGATCAAAGCCTCGTTCGCGGATACGGCGAGCGTCGGAAGGGATAGCGCAAATAGATAACGTTGGCTCATCAATCCATGGCCACAGCCCTCGTTGTGCGAAGGCAAAGCGGGCAGCTAATTCGCGCAGGGCGGATGCGAGACAATAGGCGGAACAATATTTCAATTGTGTGAGCAGGCTACGTAAGACAGGATTGGCGTAAGGACCGATGGAGACTATTTCATCATCGAGAACATCAAATAATGGGATGCGTTCTAAACATCCCTCGCACAGCCACGCACCATCTTGCTCGCAGGTGATACAGGTCGGAGGATAGAAAATATCCAACAACCATTCTTTTACAAAAAACGGGATGAGCATCCTCACCCCGTTCCATGTTTTTGTCTGTTTGTCAACGCTAGAGCGCCAAGGGATTGGACTCGACACGTGAGACAATCCAGCCTCCGGCTTCGCGGCGGAACGTGAGGCGAATTTCACGATAGGAAATCGTTGCGGCTTTTGTCGATGTTTCTACGACTTGCTGCGCTTGCACGACGACGGTGGCTTCTGTTTTTCCCTGTAACGGTAACTCAGACGCGATCCGACTTGAAAGAGAACGTGTGGTCTGCGTCCATGTGCCTGTGGCAAGTGGATGTTCTTTGATGAGACGTTGGATCTCGCCTTGGTAGAAGGCGCGTACGGCGGCGTTTACCGAGAGAGAGACATCATTTAAGGCCACGAATCCATCACTGTTACTATAAGAACCTTGGCGAGCCGCAAAGACCATGGCTTGCTGACGCAAGACCAATTGCTCTTGCTCATCCGTGCTGACGGTTCGTGGGACAGGCGAAGGAGTCGGGGTTGGAGGAGGGAGGGTTGGAGCCGGAGCAGGTGACACTTCTGTCACCGGGTTCGTTTCCGGGATAATAACGGGCGCAGGATTGGCTTGTTTGGCAGGGATGACAAACGCCCAATAGAGGACGCCAACGATGGCGATAAGGCCAACGATGATAAGGAGAATAGCGAGGGTACGTTTAGACATAAACAAGTATCGGGTATCGAGAATCGTGTATCGAGTATTAGACTATTTATCCCGCGGCTTCTCGCTCTTTTTTGGCGGCTTCGATCTGCAAGAGCTGTTGAGGATTGGTTGTGACCACTTGGTCTTCGGTGTAGGAGGCGACCACTTGAATAGCTGCGTGTTTCGCACCCGCAAAGAAGATCCCCTCCCCCACTCCGGATTCGAGGAGTAAGTACTTTTCTGATTGGGTGAGGAGGAAGGTGCGCGCGATGAGGTCAATGGAGGCCGGTGATTGTTTGAGAAGGAGCTGCATGGAGCTGTTGGTCACGATGGCTTGGCCGTAGGGAGAGGTTAAGAAGTCGTTGACGTCTTGTGTAATCGTGGTGATCCCAAGATAGTATTTGCGGCAACGTTTGACGAGGGCAAAGATAAATTTGGCTGAGTCTTCGGCCTGCATGAGCCACCAAGCTTCGTCGATCACAAGGATCCGTTTTTTACGCTCAGAACGGACGACGTTCCAAATATAGTTAATGATGGTATAGATTGCCATGGGACGCAACTCATCTTCCAAATCACGGACGGAGAAAATGACGAGCTGGTTACTCATCTTAACCGTCGTTGGTGAATTCAATAGCCCGGAGAACGTTCCTTCGGTAAATTTACGTAATTTTACGATAAGTTCGGCGGTTCCCTCCATTCCTTCTAGAATCTCTTGAAAATCTTGCAGAATGGGTGGTTCGACATTAGAAATATCTGCTCCGGCAACAATATCTTTTTTGGCGTAGGTTTCTAGCAAGGCACGATCTAAGATCGAGTCTTCTGTCGTGGTGATCTTCCCCAACATGAGGCGGAGCAACCCTTTTAAGGTGATAACGGCACTCCGGATGATATCTTCTACTGAGAAGGTTTCTCCCATGGGACGAGGGAGATCGAAGGGATTGATTTTGGATTTTGAGGATAAAGAAATGTTGACGTAGGTGCCACCGACGGTGTCTGAAAGATGCTTATATTCCATTTCTGGATCGATGACGATGACGTCAATCCCAAGCATGAGGGAACGAATGATTTCGAGCTTGACGGTGTAACTTTTTCCGGCACCAGACGTCGCGAAAATGACGGCATTCGCGTTTTGCAAGGAGAAGCGATCAAACAAGATCAACGAATTATTGTGGCGGTTGATGCCGTATAAAATGCCGTTATCGCTCGAAAGTTCGGCGGATGTGAACGGGAATGAGGACGCAATTGGCGACGTACTCATGTTAAAGGTGATCTGCAACTCGTCATTGCCAATCGGCATGGTGGAATTGAACCCTTGTTCGGCTTGGAAGTAGGCACGACGGGTGTAGATCAACATCGAGGCGAAGGTGGTTTCGACGTGTGACGTGACCCGTTCGAGCTCGTCTTTATTTGTGGAATAGAACGTGCAGTAGAACGCGAATTGAAAAAAGTGCTCAATGCCTTGGGTTAAATCGTCACGTAATTGCTCAATATCCCGTAACGCCGTTTCTGACTGTGGATCACGAGCCTTCCCTGCTTCGGCATCCGTTGAGATCTGCGCTTCCAAAACACCTACCTTACGTTTGAGCTGCTTAAGCACGATATCGGCCTTCATTGGGTAGAAGAACATGGCGATATCTAATTGGGCGCTTAAGTTAATGAGCGGTGAGGCCCACCCAACCGTCACATACCGAGGATAGGTAACCACGAATAATGTGCGACAAAAGACATCCCCAAGCCGCAAGAAGGATGGCTCGATCTTCATGGAAGAAGGCGCAATCAAATCCTTAATGCCCACGACCCCTTTACGATAGATGCGCTCTTCCTCAAGCGCGACGCGCTGCTCTTCTTGTTGCTGACGGAGTGCCTCTTTGGATGGCCCACGCGTCAACCCGACTCCGCCCTTGGTGATGACGGAAGGATCGAATGTTTTTTCTTCTTTAGGTTGAAAGGCCATAGGTTATAGATCTTCGACTTGAAGCTGACTTACATCTACGAGGCGCTGGGTATCATAGAGCTCTGGATTGTAGACCGTGTAGTAGAGCTCGATTAAGCCCTGCGTATCTAGCTGAACGGCGGAAAGTGACATGGAACCCAATCCGCTTAGGACTTGGTTAACGCGCAGGCTGAGGTCAAAGCGCTGCTTCTGGAAGCGCTCTTCGGATAACTGGATTAGAGAGGTCGGTGATAAGAGCGAAGCAACGCGCTGCAAAAAACTTTTTTGCTGTTGACCCGTCGTGGCTCCCGGGTTATAGGGAACGACAATGAAAAAGCGTTTTTGCATGATATCGCCCAACTGGACGAGTTGCTTGACAAAATCCCGATAATCACGGATTTGGCGCTTTAAGAGCTCATTTTGTAAGGTTTTTTCATTATCTGATAATTGACGGATGTATTGGTCTACATTCATTTTTCGCGATTGGATGACAACTTGAATGGGAAAATCCAAACTGTTTAAAAACTGCATGTAGGCCTGCACAATGGCATTTTGTTCATCCATTGATTTAAGGGCAAAGTTGACGCTCGACACAAGCAAGACAGAGCGCAAGCTCCCATCTTTTAGGATGACGACCCCGTCTCGGATCTCAGACACGTCCAAAAACCGCTGGGCGGAAACACCTGGTTTTTTACCGGCGAGTTTTTGGCTTTGCATAAAGAAAGGTCAAAGTTCAAAGGTCAGAGGTGATAGGCTCTTAAACATCTTCGTCAGGATTATACACCCCGCCCGTGTTTACTGTTAGAGCCAGGTCACGTAAGCGAGAAGAGCTCGGTCGTTCCGCCACCACGGCGGCGACGACTGGCGGGGCAGGCTTGTTGTGCTTGATGATGGCAAGCAACTCCCCATCGGTTAATCCTTTTTGCCAGGTACGTAGCTTAGGACGTAACCGGCTAGCTAAAAAGTTGAGAAAAAATATATGGAACTGTTGGCCGTTAATTTTTAGGAAGGCAAAAGAGGCGGCGGTTCCACCGGTGAGAATAGTGGCAAAAATAAAATAGACGAACGTGAAGATTTTGTACTCGATAAAAATCAAGAAGGCCGCCCCCAAACAAATCAAGAACTGTCGGACGGTGATCGGTCCCAAGATCTTATCTTCTGCATCTATAAATTGTGGGACAACGAATTTGTCAGGCATATGGGGAGAAGTATCGAGTATCGAGTATCCAGTATCGGGTATCCAGTATCGAGTATCAGGAGGACGCGAACACTGTCGTTATTATTTCTGTATACTCGATACCCGATACTGGATACCCGATACTTTTCTATAGTTGGGCATGCGAGTTTATCTCCATGATGGCACCGACTTCTTCTGAGGTGAGGACGTTGGGATCCGTTTTAGCTTTTTGCTCGATAATTTCTACGACGGAGCGCCCGGCCCGAAAGCTATCACCAATGAGGGATAAGTAGGCTTGCTGTAGCGGAGAGGCGCGCCAGGCCTGTACCCCTTCGGTCCAGCGCTCAAATGATTCTGCTTTGAGAGCGTCGAGCTTCTGGATGAGTTTAGCGGCGGCATCCTGAGGGGAACGCGCTAGACGTCGGAACATGTCTATGGAGGTGTCCTGAAGCTCTTCGGTAAGCCCCATGAGGCGCGTAGGAGCCGTTACGGAGTCTACCATGGGAGCAGGAGCCCTGTTCGGGGTAGAACCGGGTACCGCCTGTACACGTCCCGCTGCGGCCTCTTTCATCTGTTGGAAGAAAACTTGTCGTGCTTCGTCTTCGCGTTGTCCAGAGCGAATCTTCTTTTCAAACCACTCAGCGTGTGCCTGGCTCTCGCGGGCTTTACGCTCGCTAATCTTCTGACCCTGCTGCTCTTGGACGCGGTTGATGTTTTGTTTTTCTTCGTTGACCACGGCTTCGCGGTGCAGCTTGTACTGGCTTTCGATGATATCCGCGACTTTCTCTGCTTCATCCTCTGAAAGTCCCATGCCCCCGACTTTTTGGTCACGTCGCAAAACATCTTCCACTTGGACCTGGTTGCGTACATCGCGGATACGGGTCGAGATAATATTCTGTAAGCGTTTTGCGAGATACTCATCCCCCGTCCAAGCCGTGGCACGATACGTGGCCTCAATCGCGCTCGCGAGGGCTGCTTGCGCTTCGCGTGCTTGGGGCGATGTAAAGACGCTGGCGGGAATTGTTTCAGGAGATGGTTCCGGGACAGCCGCCTTCGCTTGTCGTTGGATTTGTTGGCTCGCGATTCGTTCCGCTTCGAGCCCTCGCTGGAACGAGGTAAACCAATCAACATATTCTTGCTCTGATACCACCTCGGTCCTGGACAGGATGTCGATCATTTCTCTGCAAAAAGCCTCGCTCTGCTCACGCGCGAGCCCCACGCCGCCTTCGGCTTGGCTACGTTGTAATTGCTCTTTGACTTGTTCGATGAGACGAACGCCTTTGATATAAGAGATAAGTAGCTCTCGGCAACGTCTTACACTTTCTTCCGAGATTAAACTTACCTTGGCTTGGGCGGCAATACGACGGACCGCCGCTCCGTAGGACACAGGACGCAAAGACACGCGCGGTACCGATTGGATTTCTGCGATCGAAAATCCTAATTCTTGCAAGCGGCGCTCAACGTCCCAAGGCACTAGATCTGCTAGCGGCAACACGACATGGCGCAGCAAGGCTTTTTCCACTTCTTTAGGATCACGGTCACCCGCGACTTGGGCGATACGGGCACGGAATTCTGGTTCCGAGATACGCAAGAACATCTCATCCCATACCACATCCATGAGGCGATTCCAGGCATCATGATCGTAACTTAGGATTTCTTGCGCCTTATCCTCCGCCTCCATGGCGGGCGTATCCAAAAGATAATTCTGTACCGCTTCCGGGGCAGCCTCAAAGAAACGCATCCAGAGCGAACGGTTCATAGGAGATGATTACTCATTGGAGCCATCTAAGACACGATCAATAACGGGAGCGATACGAGCGCGATCTTTTCGATCCGAGGAAGAGCGTAAATCTTTCGCGTTCTTTAAGGTGGCGTTATGACTAAGATCATTAGCCGTGGAAAAGAGCTCCACAAACGCTTTCTTCGTCTTAGAACTGGTCATCGCCGCATACGTACCCTTATACATACCTACATCTGCCAATGGAGCCGTCATGGCTGCACCTGTTGCCTTATCCGTGACCGTTACAGAACGCTGCATGGAGTCCAAAATACCGTTGACAAAGGACTGGTCGAGACCGCGTTGACCCGACTGGCTTAAGAGCGGACGTAACTCCTTCACAAGATCTTGGAAGACCTTATCTTGACCAGGCTGAACTTTCAATTGTTTATCGTCAAACTCCAAGACGCTATTAAGCTTCGTAGCTACATCCTGAGTAAATTGCTCCATTGCCGCCTTAATATTGGGAATGTTTTGTATATCCGATATCTTGCCACCCGCGCCCAAGAAATCACGTAACGAGTTTCCCGCTGAGGCTGTTGCCATTTGAGCAGCGGTGCGTCCCTTTAAATCCGCAAAAGATGAGGCTTCTTTCGAATTGCGCATCATGAGACCGCCGGAGACAGCCTTAGCCAAATCGTCCGTGCTGAGGGAGCTGCTTGGGTTGCGCCACATGCGCATGTTGCCATTTCCATCTGTCTCTAGGCGTGAAGCGGTCGTCTCTGCTACGTTCATCCCATTTTTCCCGCTGGCTAATTTATTGTTATCGAGGTAATCAAGCACGAAATCCGTATTTCCGTGCATGGTTTTATCTGCCTTGCTAAGCGAGTTGAGATACGCCTCACGCTTCGCATCATCTCCGGTGAGGACGACCTCGTCCCCTACTTGCTCTACCACGCCCGCAGCCTTCAAACCTTCAATAATAACTTTTACATCTGATTTAGCCGAGGCGTCCATTTTGGCAAATTTTGTTGGGTTTTCTACCTTTTTCTTCATTTCCGCAGCAAACTTCTCATCCGTCATCATGAGGAGAGGGTTGTTCTTGCGTTCTTCCTTGATACGATCGAGCGTAGCCCTATCGCCCACTTGGGCGGCTTTTTGGTGGGCAATTTCAAGGTTGCGCTTCTTCTCTTCTAATAAGCGATCGTCAGCTAAGGCATCGGCCATTTTACCCGTATGACCATCGCCATTTACGGTGCCACTCACTCCCGCCGCCCCAAAACGTCCGTCGCGTTTTATCGAATCTGCTAATTCATCTTCTAATTCGCTGCGTTGTTCTGCATCTACCCCATCACTGGCTAAATCTAAAGCCAAAGCTTCAAACGCCCGTTTGTCACCTTGAGTATACCAAGCCCCTCCCAAGCGCTTATTCACCGCGGAAGCGGCATCACGAGCCAAGCTGCCCCCAGGTAGCATGTTTACGGCTTTATTCGCGGCTGTATTTAAGGCACCGCCAACCCAAGATTGACCACCTTTCTGTACAATACGCTTCTGATCGGCGGTCATGCCCTTGGTGGCATTGATTAAATCGGATTCGGTCTGCTCGGCCTCGCGCTTACGCATCGTCATGCCCGTCATAAGCGTCTTACGCGCATATTGTCCCACCAGAGGGATACGGTTTGTGACACGTAGAGCAAGTCCCGAAGCTTTTCCCGTCACGTCATAACGACGATCAACCGCACGTGCCGCGCCAACACCTAAGAACTTGGCTGCCAAAAAGGGTGAAGCCGCCGCTAAGCTGGCCGCCCCAAAGGCCAACCCCTTACTCGCGGATCCAATCTTTTGCGCAAACTGGCCGACGCTACTATCAACCGCATTTGCGGCTTCCATGGCGGCCTCGAGAGCCATCAGCATGAGGGCCACCGCGATAATGAAGGAGGCGACGTTGTCGGAGGTTCCAACACGGGTTAAAAAGCTAGTTGCCCCAGCTCCGTTAATATCTGCTGTTGGGGTATATAAATTTAACTGACGGGCGAGATTTTGTTCTCCGTTATCCAAAGCGACAGATCCCGCTACTGGCTGTCCCGCCTGATCCGTTGGCGCTGTAGGTGGGTTCACGGGCGGCGATTGGAGTACAGCAAAGGTTAAATAAATGAAAAACATGACCACAGGTCCACCCGTTAATACCCCTGCCAAACGCGACCAGTATTTCCCTGACAAGCTTGCCATTCCACTTTGCAAACGACTTGGCAACGCCGTTACAAAAAAAGCAGCTGGTGACAAAATAAGCATCATCCACAAGAGGACGATACGACCTAGGACGTAGGCGATCATGATGAGCATGACGCCGTTGGCGAT
Source organism: uncultured Gammaproteobacteria bacterium (assembly GCA_964541725.1). Classification (GTDB taxonomy): domain Bacteria; phylum Patescibacteriota; class Patescibacteriia; order 2-12-FULL-60-25; family 2-12-FULL-60-25; genus JAGOUY01. Next base: position 2,454 of record CAZIQG010000034.1, on the reverse strand, counting down.
TACGATGAGAACAAGCGCAAGTAAAAAAGAGGCGAATACTTCAGCCAACAAGTCTGACTCTGGCGCGGCACCAGAGGTATAACTCTCCCCCATGCTTAAGAGCTGGTTTATACGAAAAGCTGCGGTAAAATTCCCGGCTCCTGCGGCTCGAAAAGCGTTGACAAAGGTCAACATGACCACCTGAGAAAAATCAATCAGGACTTGTATCAAGGTACGCGAAAAATTAATCAGGATGGCCATGAGCAACAGTTTTGGCAAGACCGCGTTGTACCGTAGAGAAGAATCCCAACCAATGATCGTGCTAAAGGCCGAAATCAATAAGATCACGATAAAGAACATGTTGCAGATATCACGCACGATGACCCAACCAATTTGTACTGGTTGCGCGTTTCCAAACCCATTATAACGCGCAAAGCCTAGGAAAATATCGACTAAAAACACAAATACCTTGCCCAAGGTCTCTACGACCCAAGCAAGGAGTTGAATAATGGCAGTGACAGCATCCTCGGTGATGGTCGTTGCTTGTGCAAAATGCGGTAAAAGCATCAAACACACCACGAGAATGCCGAGCCCGAGCGGATGCTTATGCGCGCTGACCCATTGGGTTGCCGACGCAAAACCGGCCTGTAGTTTTTCCTGGAAAGATCGAAAGAGAGAACGCATAGCTATCGGACATTAGGATAGCATATAGCAGAGAAGAACGGAATGCGTCTTTTTCCTCTTATTCTTTAGACTTGATCGCGTTCCAAGTATTCATCACCTTCGCAGTCCCCTGCTCGATCCAATCTTCCATGGCCTTTACGGAGGAGGACAGGACTTGTTCGACGACGGGCTGCTCCTCCTTAGCAAATCGTTGTAAGACAAACTCTTCTTTTGGGAGCTGACCAGTAGGACGTCCGATACCGAGGCGTAAACGGGCCACATGCTCTGTTCCGAGCTGCTCTTGGATGGAACGGATGCCATTATGGCCGGCTGGACCTCCTTGGGCACAGAACGCCTGTTTTCCTAATACGTAGTCCATTTCATCCTGCACAACCAGCACCTGAGAATGATCGATCTTGTAGAACGCTAAGAGAGCTCCAAGCGCTTCACCTGATCGATTCATGTAGGTGAGAGGACGTACCAGGAGGATTTTTTCGCTCTGAAGGGAAAGCTCTGCGATCTCGGCCTGAAAACGGGATTTTGTTTGGAATTGTACGCCGTTTTTTTGCGCCAATAATGTCACCGCATCCCAACCAATGTTGTGGCGGGTGTAGGCATATTCTTGACCATGATTTCCTAGACCGACGATTAGCTTCATAGGAATGAGCGAGACCTTACCAGGTCTATGTTTTCTGACGACGACGTGTTTGGTTTACGACGGGTTTACGTTCAATGATCTTTCCTACCGCTTCTTCATAGCCAGGACCAGATTTGTTCCACTTCCGTCCGCCCTTGGAAGTTGGGACATTGCGGGCTTTTACAATAATCGGCGTTCCCTTAAATCCAAATTTTTCGCGAATGCGTTTCTCAAAGAAGCGAACCCAGTTTTCATGAACGCTTTCTTTTTCCCCCAAAATCGTAATCAAAAAGGTAGGAGGCGCTTCACGAACTTGAGCGACATCGTAAATACGCGGGGATTTTGGTCCGTAGCTTGGCAACGGTTTTTTACTCTTAATACAGGCTTTCAATAAACGGTTAATGGCATTGTAATCGATTTTGCGGTGACGTTCGGACTGGACCGTCATGGCCATATCCAACAATTCACGCGTGCGCATGTTTTGTTTAGCACTCACGAAAACCATGGGGGCCCAAGACAAGAATGGGAAGAGCTGACGAATCAGCATTTCAATTCCATTAGCCGTTTCGGGTTTTTTGTCTGGAATCAAATCCCATTTATTAGCGACGAGGATGAGGCCTTTGCTGCTCGTTTCTAAAATACCCGCCAAATGACGGTCTTGAGCGGTTGGATCTTGAGTGACATCAAAGACGAGACAAGCGACATCACACTCATCGATCGCTTTCATGTTGCGTTCAATCCCCGCCTCTTCAACTTCATTATCGATACGCGCTTGTTTGCGCATCCCGGCGGTATCTACAAGCATGACGTCCCTGTCTTGGTAGCGTAACCAGGTGTCTTGTGGTTCACGAGTCGTGTGAGCAATTGGCGATACAATGACGCGATTCTCGCCCAGAATTGAATTGACTAACGATGATTTACCGACATTTGGACGACCGACGATGGCAAGCTTGAGAGGCTCAACTTCGTAGGTAGGCACAGCGGGTTTGCCTTGACGTTCTAGTTCGGTCAGGATTTCGTCTAAAAGATCTCCGGCTAAAAAACCGGTGTTCGCGCTGATAAGTTTCGGTTCTCCGAGCGCAAGCTGATAGACCGCCGGATCATGCGCCATGGAAGCGTGTTTCATCTGGTCAATTTTATTGACGAGCAGCCACACGGGTTTACCCGTTTCACGT
>CAZIQG010000033.1:0-11270 GCA_964541725.1 uncultured Gammaproteobacteria bacterium | reverse complement strand
AGACGTTGCGCATCCTCCTCATCCTTCACGGTTACGACCAACGACGCTAGCGTTTGACGCACAGCCAGTTTCGCCTCAGCACGCAACTCATGAGCGCGAGAAGCAACCGCCCGCAACCAGGTCATGTCCGCTGCTAAACGCTCATTGATGAGATTTTCCTCGGCTTTTGGCCAAGATTCAAGATGGACAGAGGTCTTTTTTCCACCAATATCTTGATACACCTTGTCCGCCAAGAATGGCGTAAACGGTGCCATAAGCTTAGATAATTCTTCCAACACCTCCCCCAACGTTTTAAGAGCATCCATCCGCTCAAATTCATTATCCGACTTAATACGTTCACGTGAACGTCGCAACCACCACGTAGACAAATCATCCACGAAGGCACGTAGCGGACGAGTCGCTCGCATAAGCTGATACTCATCCATCTGCTTGGTTACCTCCTGCGTCAATTCCGCAAGACGGGAGAATATCCAACGGTCAAGTACATGCGCGCTACGCGGCTTAGAACGAGCTAACCGACTTGGAGCATACGTCTCATAGAATACCTTAACGTTCCAAATTAAGTTCAAAAACCCACGCACAATACTTTGTAAATCACGCTCAGAAAAATTCAAAGAGTCTGCCTCTAAGACAGGCGAACTAAATAAATAATACCGTAATGCATCGGCTCCATAGGTCTCAAACACCTTCCAAGGATCAGGATAGTTCTTGAGACTCTTAGACATTTTGCGACCATCTTCCGCCAAAATAAGACCCGTCACGACCACATTTTTGAAGGCTGGCTTCTCAAATAAAGCCGAGGCTAATACGTGTAAGGTATAGAACCAACCACGCGTCTGGTCTTGCGCCTCCGCAATAAAGTCAGCAGGAAAATTCTCCTCAAACCATTTCTTATTCTCAAACGGATAATGGAGAGATGCGAACGGCATGCTCCCCGACTCTAACCAACAATCAAAGACCTCTGGCACGCGCGTCTGCTGGCCGCCACAATCACAAGCAATTTTAATATTGTCGATGAAAGGTCGATGCAAATCCAGCCCTTTGACAAGTTCAGGATTATTCACGCGCTTCGCAAGCTCCGCCACTGAACTAATAATCGTACGCTCTTCGCATTGATCACATTCCCAAACAGGGATAGGAGAACCCCAATAACGGCTACGGGAAATATTCCAATCGGGCGCCGATTCTAATCCTTTCCCAAAACGTCCTTCTTTTAGATGCTCAGGATGCCAACCAATCTTTTTTGCAGTCTTAAGCATCGTCGGCTTGAGCTTGGTAATATCAATAAACCATGCCGGCTGAGCTTTATAGACTAATAATGTATTACAGCGATAACACACTGGAACACTGTGCCTAATCGTTTCAGCGCGATAGACAAGTCCACGAGTAGTTAACTCTTCTAGAATTGGCTGATTCGCCTCATGACGCCCCATCCCTGCCACAAATGACACCATTTCTCGCATCTTTCCTTCTTCATCCAAGGTATCAAGGACAGGTAAGCCATGTTCACGAGACATCTGTAAATCTTCCTCACCAAATGCCGGAGCCGTATGGACAATTCCCGTACCATCCTCCGCCGATACATGCGCACCGGCCACGACACGAAACGCGTCTCCCTCAACAGGAATAAAGGGATACAGCGGCTGGTATCGACGACCAACCAGCTCACTCCCCTTCCAAGTAGCGACAATCGTAAAAGCTGACCCCTCTCCATTCTCAAGGGATTTTAGAACCTCTCCCTGACGAGCCTTGGCAAAAATCAGCGTTTCTCCCGTAGAAGCAATCTTGGCTGCCACATACTCTAAGTCAGTGCTCACGGTCAAACCCGTATTACCTGGTAAGCTCCAAGGAGTCGTGGTCCAAGCGAGAAAAAACGTCTTAGAATCTTCAACTGTTGGGAATTTGATAAATACCGCTGGATCTTCATGTTCAACATACGAATTCCCCATCGCCACTTCAAAATTAGATAATGGAGTAGCACAGCGTGGACAGTATAACGAGACACGCACGTTCTTATATACGTATTCCTTTTTATACAATTCCGAAAACACCCACCACACCGATTCGATGTAGCTATTATCCATCGTTTTATAGGAATGCTTGAAGTCAACCCAACGTCCAATACGCTCAACATAACGCTCCCACTCTTTTTCGTAGGTAAACACCGATTGACGACAAGCATTCGTAAACGCCTCAATCCCAAGCGCTTCAATATCGCGCTTAGAACGCAACTTCAAATCTTTCTCGATTAAATTTTCAATTGGTAGGCCATGACAATCCCAACCCCAACGACGCGGCACGCGATACCCTTTCATCGTCCAATAGCGGGGAACTGCATCTTTAATTGCGGACTGCATCAAGTGTCCATAATGAGGCAACCCCGTCGCAAAAGGAGGACCATCATAAAAAACATAGCCCTTACTTTCAGGGCGTTCTTCCAGGGAACGTTCAAAAACCCGCTCTTTTTCCCAAAAAGCCAGCATTTCTTGCTCAATCCCCGCAAATAACGAAGGTTGACCGCTCGAAGAAGGAGTTGACATAGACCTGCTAAGAATGCGACGAAATAAGCGTTTGGTCAAGCGAAAAACCGACCCATATGCTATCCTTTCATCATATGAAGAAGATGTATATCGCGAGCGATCACCGGGGAATCGGTCTAAAAGATGCCCTTCTCCCTTTCTTACAAACGCACGGATTTGAGGTCACGGATGTGACTCCCGCAAAAAACCCCGATGGCTCCATCGATTTTCCCCTCGCAAGCCAAGCCGTCGCACAACACGTTGCGCAAGAAGAAGCTCAGGGACTCATCCTGTGCGGATCTGGGATTGGGGTCGCGATTGCCGCTAATCGCTTTAAAGGGATCCGAGCGGCTACTGCCCATACTCCAGAAGAAATACAAGAAGCGAAAGAACACAACCACATCAACGTTCTTTGCGTAGGAGCTGATAAAACAACGAAAGAACAAGCGGAAACCCTCATCTCCACTTGGATTGACACAAAACCCGACCCCGCCGAACGACGCCTCCGTCGCCTCGCCCTACTCGACACCTATGGCTCCTGAACTCATTCCCGCCCTCTTGTGCCAAGACGAGACCTCCTTTCACGATCGCCTAAGCCTGGTCGATGCACAAGCTCCCTGGGTACAGATCGATATTCTCGACGGAACCCTCTACGCCAATCATAGCTGGGCAGATCCTCACATTATCAGTACTTGGCACCTAAATAGCTCGCTAGAGTTGCATATAATGGTCGAAGATCCGGCACACGTCATCGACACCTGGAACATCATTCCAACCTTCAAAAGAGCTATTTGGCATATAGAGGCCAAGATAGATCACGCCTCCCTTATCCAAGCGGTGCGAAACACGGGTCGTGAAGTTGGGCTAGCAATTGCTCCAAGTACACCCTTAGAGACACTCTCCCCTTACCTTGCGGACATAGATCGTGTCCTCGTCTTAGGTGTTGAACCAGGATGGAGTGGACAATCCCTCATCCCTACAAGCCTAGAACGCATCCGCCAGCTCCACCAACAAATCCCTCATCCCACCATCTCTTTTGACGGGGGCGTAACAGAAGAAACACTTCCCGGTATTATACAAGCAGGAGCAGAATCCATTTGCGCATCTAGCCTGATTTTCAAACACCCACCAATTGCAGAACGCCTACAAGAAATTCGTGCTAAACTAGAAAAAGAATCTGTGTAACTATTATCGATCATTTTTCCTATGCAGTCCAAACATCTTTTATTCATATTAGCCGCTGCACTCCTTTGTCCCCTGGCAAGCCACGCGGGCGTTGGCACAGGCACACTGATCAAATCCAACACCAACGCCTCTATTTATTATGTCGGACAAGATCAAAAGCGCCATGCGTTTCCTACAGAAGCCGTGTTTAAAAGTTGGTACGACGATTTTTCCAATGTCCAAACCGTGTCTGACCAAACACTTGCCAGCTACCCCCTCATAAAAAACGTAACATACCGTCCCGGAACGCGCTTAGTAAAAATCAAGACAGATCCTAAAGTCTACGCGGTCGCACGCGGGAGTGTTTTACGCTGGATTCAAACCGAAGCTATCGCTCGAGCCATCTACGGAGACAATTGGGCTACCCAGGTCGATGACGTCGCAGACGCATTCTTCGCGAACTATCTAGTAGGGAATCCTATCACCATGGCTACAGATTTTAATCGAATCATAGAGCGTAACAACGCCGTCTCGATCGATGCGAATCAGCCCTCCAGCCCCACCCCCCTTCCTCCTGTGGCTCCTCCCACCCCTCTTCCACCCACCACCACAACCCCAACTCTCCCTCCTCCCTTGTCTATCACCCTCCAAACATCGATCCCAACACCACGCTACGGAGAAACCTTCACCCTACGCACAGAAGCAAGCCCTTCCACCCGCGTGCTCCGCACACGCATGTTTCTTGACAACACCGAGCTACGCACCTGTGAATACTACATCTGCTCCGCAGACATCCTCATCCCCCTTAACGACTCTCAGCCTTCACACGAAGTCCGCGTAGAGGTATACAGCACCGAAGGCCGCATGAGCTCGTCTACACTACAGATTCTTGCGAGTAGCGGAGGAAGTCCTTACACAAATCTAATCCTACGGCGTCAAGACGTAAAACCAAATGGGATGCGTGAAATTATTGCTCAAGCCACCAGCGATTTTACAGCACAATACATACATATTTACCTCGATGGCAGTTTGGTTCGTAGCTGCACTGACCTACAAGAATGTCGCTATACAGAGCGCGAGACAAGCCCATTAGGAACCATCCACAGCGTATTCATGTTCATCGTTAATCGAAACGGTTCATCCGTCCGCTCAGACACAAAAACCTTTAACGTTGTCGCGAACGACCGTCCCGCCATAGACGTTACCCCAGATAAATACAATCCCTTCACCAATGAACGAATGAATGTCACGGTTAGTGCTACTGATGATGACGGAATACAAGGAACGAGCATTTTATTAGACGGGGTGGTGCTTAAAACCTGCGCCCTCTCCACCTGTACCGTAAGCATCGGACCATGGACCGAAGCCAAGACCCTACGCATAACGGGTCAAGCAACAGACCTCACGGGTATAAGCGCAGTAGCAACCTCCAGTCTAATTACTGTGCGATTACCTTAATCCCCTTACACGCACTTGCCATCTAACACAAACCAGCGCATGATAAAATATATGAATAAACTCCTCACATCACTAACCATAACCGCCGTAGCCGTAAGCCTCTTTAGCCCGCTCACAAGCAATGCCGCTAACATAACATCCTACTTTAATTCAGGGGATCTAATTAAAGGAGCGAGCACCCAAGCTGTATACTATTTCGCCCAAGATGGCAGACGGTACGTTTTCCCAAATGAAAAAACCTACTTTACCTGGTATCGAGATTTTTCAGGCGTAATCACCATTCCAGATGAACACCTCTCATCCATCCCTCTTGGTCGTACCAATGTCACCTATCGACCTGGGGCAAAAATGATAAAAATTACCACCGACCCAAAAACATATGTTGTAGATCGCGGCGGTATCCTGCGCCACGTCACATCAGAACAACTCGCTCGCACGCTGTACAACCTAAACTGGAACGACCGAATTGACGATGTGCCAGATTCCTACTTTAGCAACTACCGCGTCGGAACACCCATTCAAACCGCGAGTGATTACAATCCAGCAGACGTCATGACGCTCACCCCAAGCATTCTGGAAGATAAAGGCTTCGATCGCAACAAGGTAACCATTACCATCGGGAACATGCGCAATGGTTTCGTCCCAACCACGTTCACCGTGAAAAAAGGAACACAGGTCACCTGGACAAACACAGATGTTACGGACCACACCGTCAAAGGCCGCGGCTGGGAATCACCTGTACTTCGCCCAGGACAAACCTGGAGCTACACCTTCAACAGCACTGGGTCATTCGACTATCAATGCGGAATTCATTCCGTTATGCAGGGGACGGTCAACGTCGTCAATTAAGACAAAAACTCAAACACAGGCTTCACGGCCTGTGTTTTGTTTGAAAAACACGGTATTATAGAGCAATCCTATGACTCCACACGATCTTGAAAAAAAGGCCTACGAAATCCGCACGGACATTATCCAGGCTCTGCTCGCCGCAAAAAGCGGACATACCGGCGGCCCCCTGGGAATGGCGGATATCTTCTCCGCTCTCTACTTTGACATTGCTCATATAGACCCTACCCGTCCCACCGATCCAGAGCGTGACCGGATCGTCTTATCAAACGCCCACATCTGCCCCGTTCTCTACGCAACCTTGGCACAACGTGGCTTTTGCTCACGCGAGCAATTCCTCACAACATTAAGAAAACTCGGCTCTCCGTTCCAAGGCCACTCCAATAACCATTTCAATATGGGAATCGAAACCTGCGGCGGTCCTTTAGCGCAAGGGATCTCTCAAGCCGTCGGCATGGCTCTGGCTGGAAGGATGGATAACGCTAACTGGCACGTCTACTGCCTAACAGGCGACGGGGAACTAAATGAGGGCCAGTGCTGGGAAGCGATTATGATGGCGGGTAAGGAGCGGCTACAAAATATAACCGCCATCGTAGATCGCAACCATATCCAAATCGATGGAGACACGGAAAGTATTATGCCGCTAGAGCCATTAGCCGATAAATGGCGCGCCTTTGGATGGAACGTGATCGATATGGACGGACACAACATGGAAGCTATTCTTGATGCTTTTAGAAAGGCACGCACACACACCCAAGGTCCAACCGTCTTACTCGCCCACACCATTCCCGGCAAAGGCGTGAGCTTTATGGAAAATAAGTACGAATGGCACGGAAAACCTCCAAATACAGAAGAAGCCAAACTCGCATTAGCGGAACTTCAAGCTATCTACCATAAACTATGAACCTCCAACCAAGTGCCAACTTAAATCCTCATCTCCTCGCAAAAGACGTGGAGCGCATCCCAACACGTAATGGCTACGGTGATGGGGTTATAGAAGCGGGTAAAAAAAATGTACAAGTCGTTGTTTTAACAGCTGACCTAGCGGAATCCACGCGCGTGCTCAATTTTCAAAAGCAATTTCCCAATCGGTTCATTGAATGCGGCGTAGCTGAACAGAATATGGTGGGGGTCGCCGCTGGACTCGCGCTCAGCGGAAAGATTCCATTTGCCAGCTCATATGCGACGTTCGTGCCAGGACGCGCCTGGGATCAAATTCGCGTCTCGGTTTGTTACACAGATGCGAACGTAAAAATCATCGGAGCGCATGCAGGCATCTCTGTCGGACCAGATGGAGCCACACATCAAGCTCTAGAGGATATAGCCATGCTACGTCCACTGCCAAACCTTACCATCCTCGTGCCCTGTGATTATGAAGAAGCACGAAAAATAACCCTAGCCGCTGCCGAACACACGGGTCCCGTCTATATCCGCCTAACGCGAGAAAAAACCCCGGTCATCACTACTTCCAATACTCCTTTTAAGATCGGCGTCTCAACCGTCATGACCGCAGGAAAAGACGTGACCATTATTGCCTGTGGCCCACTTGTCTATGAGGCACTATTAGCTGCGACCACCTTGAATGAGCAAGGGATACACGCAGAGGTCATAAATGCCAGCACCATCAAACCATTTGATGAAAAAACCTTACTAGAAAGCCTCAAAAAAACGGGTTGTTGCGTAACCGTGGAGGAACATCAAGTAATAGGCGGATTATTCGGCGTCGTCTCAGAAACGCTAAGCCGTGCATTTCCTTGTCCGGTAGAATCGATTGGAATGCAAAATACATTCGGAGAGTCAGGCGAACCAGCAGAACTACTAGAAAAATACGGTATGACCGCTAAAGACGTTATCAATGCGGTAAAACGCGTCGTACAACGAAAAACGTAATCCATTCGACAACCAAGGAACATACAAACACCCTCTAGAGGGTGTTTGTATGTTCCTTAGGATCTATATTTAACGCTGCACATACCCCATTACACGTACCGTAGCCCATTGAAAAGGGTCTTGCGGAGCACGACGGAAGGTAGCACGGAATTCTTGGATACCTATTCGCTCCGCCTGTAGATCTCGCGTAAACCGCACGCGATACATGAGCGTGTTCCAAGCTAAATTCTCTTGTGCGTTTTGAAAGTTTGGATCACGTCCATACAGCGTACGAAAGGTTTGACGAACACGAGGCAACTGCGCACGTTCGCGAGTCAAATTTCTGCCCTGCGGAATCTGTCCGGAAGCAATTCGTTCCAAGTCTGCAATGACAGCTTCAATCCCCGTAGAGGGAACGACCCCGACCGTGTCCAACCAATCACGTACCAAGGCTCGACGCTCACCCTCTCCTAGACGTTGCGTAACAATCGTAGTCCCTGCTTCTACAAACGAAGCGAGACGCTCTTGAGCTTCAACTGGAAAAGGGAGTCTAAATTCTCGTACATCTGCCTGGATGCTTCCTAGTACTCGTGCAGAAGGAGGAACGACAGGAATAGGGGTAAGATCAGATGGAACAGAAGGAGCCACAGGAGCTTGAGGCGCAGAAGACGGGGTATTGGGAGAACTCGAAACCGGTAGCGCAACTGGCAATAAGGATGAAGAACCGGAGCCAGCGCTAAGACCGCCACCTCCCCCACCCCCACTACTACTACCGCTAGAAGAACTGCAAGCACTCGTGGTAACCGTGGCCGCACTTGAAGTAGAGGTTATGACCAAATCCAAGTTACGAGCAATCGTAGAAAACCCATAGCTTGTTCCACAGGTAAGCCCCGTGACCGTCAACTCACTCCAGGTAGATGTCGTTTGCCAGGTAGGAGACACGCTATTTGCTCCAGAACTATCAAGATACCGACCTGCGGCTGCGTGATAGATCGCATATTGCGTAGAGGTCGAGTTTCCATTGCTATTAACCGTTATTGTTACACTTGTTTGGGAGGCAACCGTGACCGTAGGAGCGGTCGGAACCTCGGCATAGGTAGTAAAGGCAGAGGTAGTTGCATGCGCAGATCCAATTGCCGTACTCGTCGCTTGTACACGAGCCTGGTACGTGATATTGGGCGACAAACCTGTCAACGTGGTAGAAGTGGCATCCGCATCCGCCGTAACCAAAGTACCCGGAAACGATTCTCCCGTGGAAAGATTAATGTAGTCAATAATGAAGTTCGCTTCACTATCTGCATTGTCTGTCCAAGCGATGGTAGAAGTTGTCACCCCTTTCGTAACCGTCGGACTCGTAGGAGCAGAAGGAGCTGCTGTACTCGTTAAAGACAAGCTAATGAGCTGGTTGCGACTCGCGATCGTTACACTGGTGGAGGAGGCCGCGTAATTAGTTGCCGATGAGCTAATCGTGTAGGGATTAAAACCACCGTTGGTTAAAGCAGAGCTTGAGGACGTAAGCTTATACCCCATCAAAGACACATAGGAAGTATACCCAGAAGACGCCGTGCTCCCCAAGGAAGTCGCTTGCGAGCCCGCATCCGTAGCCGTGATAGCTGCTGAGCTAATTGCCGTCGCACTTCCAGAACGACCAGCGAACGTTCGGGCATTAAACTTTACGACCACAGGACCCGTTCCAGAAATCGTACTTGAAGTACGGGTAAAGCTCGTATTATCGAATGTGTTCGTGGCATTACTCACAGAATAGATATCGTACTGGGTATTACCAGAAAACTCCCCCTCAGACACGGTATTATAGCCATTATTCGCCGTAGCAAAAGAAATACCATAGCCATTACCCGTCGAAGTAACACTACTTATCGTGATATGATTACTTGTTCCCGCCAACTTAACCCCCGCATACGAAGATTGATTCAAGGTAATAGCCGGTGGATTCGTAACACCCGCCGCAATGGTAGCGCTCGCACCAGAAACCGCTGAAGATTGATACGTGTAGACATCTCCACTCTTAGTAAAAACACTTGAAATAAAGAGATCAACCGTCCCTGCCCCGCCACATTCATTATCCAACAAGGACTGAAGAGCAGAGGAATTAGACGCAACGCTATTAGGCGTAAGAATCGTAACTTTCCCCCCCATGATATCTGCTAAACCGATATGGATATTACCCGTCCCCAAAATAGACGAAACAGTCGTTCCATCGGATGCATAAGACGCCAACTCACAGGCAACGGGGTCAGAAAAATACAGTGTAACATTTGCCGAAATAGCAGCCGCTGGAACAGCATCAGCGTAATCACTTCCTCCAAAGGCAAAATTCATGCGCGTCGCCGTGTACGAAGAAGCTGTGCTAGAAGCATTCCTTACATATAAAGCAGAAATACTAGATGAGGAAACACTGGTAAAGGAGATTGCATCCTCATTTTCACGAGCATTGATAATTGTAGAAGCACCAGCGCCTACAATCGCGATTGAAGAAGTTGCCCTGGAGGAGTTCACGCTAAACGCACGATATGTCCCCGCGGCTAAATTAACCGTATCCCCCGTCCGCAAAAACTGTGAGATATCCGCCGTCGAAGTCGCGTCAACTCCACTCACCCCCGCATAATCAATCGTGCCATTATCATCCAAGTAAATCGTGGCACGACGCGAAGCAGAAGTAGCGCCAATATCAAGCGTACCATTCACGTCCAAATAAGGACTAAAATCCGCTGTTTGCAGATCATTCGTCGTATCAGCGTCATGAACTTTGAGAAACGAATTCGTTGTAATAGAGGTGGCCGCAGACACATCCGTCGCCGAGACACCCGTTATTTCCATCTTAACAACACCCCCCATTCGATATGCTCCATTATAAGCATTTGTTTGCGTAAACGGTATACTAGAACCCGTCTTTAAAACTGTAATCCCGTATGCGCTCAACGTTGTCGTAACAGAATTAAAAAGCAGGTTGTACGAAAAATCAAGAGTCGAAGACGCCGTAGAACCAAGCACTGTATTCCTAGCCAAGATCGGAAAACTATTCCAACAATTTCCATTGGCGCGAACCGTATTGCGCGTAACTGTATAATAACTCGTCCATAAATTGGCTGATGCATTTGTAATGCGTATCCCATTACAATTAGGCACCTCGGAAGGCGTATCAATAAAATTTCCCGCAATATAATTCGTACCACTCGCGTTAAATAGTAAGCTCGCATCAATCGTACCAGGGGAAGTATTCGCGTACCTAATTGTATTGGTTGCAAAAATCTGATCAAAACCATCAATAATCACGGTTCTTGATGCCGTGATCGTTCCCGTAAGGTAGCTCGTAAATGTATTGGAAAGGATGCGTAATCGAGAAGAACTCACGGACGTCGACATGATAGAGGCGTTATCCGGGGTAATCAATCT
>CAZIQG010000032.1:0-11945 GCA_964541725.1 uncultured Gammaproteobacteria bacterium | reverse complement strand
TCCCACTTAACCCTAACACCACATTAATCACCGTACCCGTAACCGTCGCCAAACCAGAGTAAAAGGCCGTCCCCCGACAAAATTCCCCTAATCCTCCTGTCTGAGCCGCAGCCCTTAATCCTCCACTCACAGAGCTCAATCCCTGCGATTGCGCGCTCGCAAACGCAGGCAACATCGTCATAGCGACAAAGAAAATACCTAAAAGCAGGGAGTGAAAGGAACGTGACACTCGTCTCTGTGAGGATTGTGGGACTGATAAGAAAGAAGTCATAGCTTAGCGAGCACAATAAAGAAAATCACAATCATTATTACATACCGATAAAGCTTCCGCTTGAGCTTCGCGCGTTGCAAACTCACGACGAACCGCTCGTTCATCAATATCTGTGGCACAGTTAGCTAAACATTGGCGATAATCGGCAAGAGGCGTACAGCGTTGCACGGGCGCGGTTGGGATAGGTGGTCCATCCAACCCACAGCGCGCCTCACACTGCGTTCGACAGGTGGCCTGCTCACAGGTAAAACGACGTTGACCGGTAAAATTGCCACACAGCTGAGGAATACACTCATTTGTACAGGTCGTACGCTGACATCCCTGACGAAACGGATTAATAACAGGGGCAGCAGGCTCAGGAGCAACCGCGGGACCAGCAGGAGCGACAACATCAGCCACGGATGCAGACGGAGCCGTGGGAGTAAAGGCGTTTTCTACAAAACGCAATGCGAGTCCTGTAAGCGTATAAGAAAATCCAATCACCGCGACCCCTATCACCGCATTACGCAAGACCGTCTGCGCTTCTTCTACCCGTTTCGCCTCTCCTCCAGCCGTCATCCACAAATACCCAGCATACACCACATACCCAATCAGTAAGATCCCTAAAATACCAAGGACGATATTAATCAATCCACCCACAATCGTAGGGACGCACGAACCCGAACTACAGGCGTTCGTTAACCCCGCTGCAGGCGCCGTACGATTCAAAACCCCACGCACCGTCGCATCCGCCGCGGAGGCAACAACATCCGTCGCCGCGAACCAAAAGATCGAAGCAAGAAAAATTCCGAACCCACGAAACGTACGCATGAAAAAGAAAAGATAAAACCAACGGGTCTGAAAAAATAGAGAACCTGGAAGAGGGAACCGACCCACGAAAGAGAAATCTGACCTTCGTGGGTCGTTTCAACCCCGGCCTCACAAGACTAGGTTGGAACCCCGTCTTGCGTAGCGCTGACCAAACGAGAGATAACGAAGCTGGTAATTGCCCACGCGGAAAGAATAATCGCGAGACCAATAATACCGGCAAAAATCAACTGACGAGCTTCTGCGGTCTTTGTATCGTTTCCACCGGAAATCATGTATTGGAATCCACCAATAAGCACAATTACCACGGCGATAATACCTAAGAACCCGAGAGCGACGTTGATAATACGGGCGGCCGTAGAACGGACATCCCCGCTACCTAACTTAACCGTCCCTTGAATCGCGTTCACGCCGAGATCATTAACGGTTAATGAATCGGATTGAGCGGACACCACCATAGGCATCGCAACACTCGCTGCCAAACCCAAGGAGGCGACCATCGAAACGATCTGTTTCATACGCACTGTCATGGAGCCTCACCTCCTTTCCGTGCATGAGATAAAAATTTCCATTGCATACCGACACCCACATCATAGCACACCTCTCACTTACCAACCAACAAGAATAAAATCCTATCGAAATGCCGCAGCGCACAGAGCGGGACATTCAGCCGCACAATCGATAGCTCGCAAACGATCTAAGGCACCATCGGGAATAGGTACCGGAATATCAGAGGCACGAACCGTACGAATACCATCACAAACCGCCGGACATGATCCTGCGCAAGAATCAGCAGAACGAATATTGCGACAAAACTCTGTGGAGACTTGTGTACATCCCGCCGTAATCAAAGCTGCGCGGTATATCCCTTCATCTAACACACGCTCCACTAAAGAACGGCAGCTTGCTTGAACAGATTCCACACTACAACTGCCCGCTACTCCGCCCGCCCCCGCCGAAGGAGATGGTAATCCTCCACGCACGCCCCCTGCACTTTCTATTGACGAAACCCCTTCTGTCGTAACAGATCGTGTATCCGTTTGCGCCACTCCTAATCCACCCGCAAAACGGATCAATAAACTCACCATCGTGTAAGAAAGAATAACAACCAAAATACCTGCAGCTGCATTCAAAAGCGTTTTTTGTGCTTGTTCATGACGATCCGATGACCCCGCCGTCAACCACGTCGCACCTCCATACACAAACATGGCCAAAAATAGAGCGCCAGCGGCACCCAATAAAAATTGAATAGCCTTCCCAATAATTTCTGCCACAGATTTGCCACAAAATGGATCCTTCACCCCATTATACGAACAGCTTCCACTCCCGGACGTGATCGCAGCTCCCGTTTGAGCCGCTGCCGCCCCTTGCACATTTGATTGCGGGTCAGCCGGTGCTTCATTTTGTGGCAACTGACGGCAACAATACACGCCATCCTGCATCCCCGGACACTGAAGCAAAGGCAACGTACAATTCGCACTCACCTGCGACCCCGACCAATCCGTCGTATCCATACACGCCGCCGGAGCGATACAAGGATCGCTCTGGGCATTAGCGGCAGAAGAAACGGATATGAGTCCGATCATCACCACCATTCCCACCACCAAAGAACGAAAAAACGCCATTCGATTCATATTGACCGCATCATACCATTTGAACATAAAACACGTAACATCAAATCACATCCCCTTCCCATCCCCATCTAGGGCTCTGACCGATGGTTTTTTTCTCCGACAGCTGTCTGAGCAAGGAGACGATGTCGTTGCTCTCGATTTGCGGCTGCAGGCATCGGCTCCGGTCAGCCACAAAGAGCTTTGGCGGAATGCGAGTTCTGTCGGAGAAAAAAACCATCGGTCAGAGCCCATCGCCTATATTCCTCCTTCTGCCTGAAGGCACTCTACTTCCGCAAGGGATTCTTCGGCTCCAGCATGTGTTTTAACGACGGTGATTCACCTCAGAATGATAGACGGAGAATACCTATTCTGGCTACGAGATCCCTCACTCCGTCGGACTTCGTTCGGGATGACGGATAAGAAAAATAGCCTCCAAAAGGCTACTTTGTTTGAGTTAGAACCCCTCCCCTTGCCCCTCCTCACCGGAGGAGGAGCACCTAAACTTACAGTCCCAACACCGATAAAAATAAGCTTACGATCGAATATGCGAAGAAGATCAAGAGAATACCCACAGTAGAATTTTTCAAAATGGTTTGCGCTGTCTGTACACGATCACTTCCTTCTGCCGTCATCCACATGACCCCTCCAACCACAAACATAAGAAGTGCCATCGACCCCGCAATCCCACTCAACGCACGAATAAAGCGTGCGATTAATTCCCCAATATCAGTGGTACGAAGGGGGTTCGTAAGCGTCTTCGGCGAACCCTCCGTCACTTCTTGCGTACACACCGGCGGACGTGCTTGACCCAATGTCCCCGCACCCGAGCAAGCGGAAATCTGCTCAGGATTACCCGGCCCAAGAAAGCATTTAGTTTTACCAGCTTCTGAACCACATGCGGTCTTGCATTCATCTACACAGGCGCACTCACCCTGTGTAGAACAAGCCCTTGTTCCTACGCGCCGAACCGCATTAACATTATAACAAGTGCCACCATCCGTATTCAAAGTCGTCGCTGTCTCACCCGTTTCAAGTGTACCTCTCCCATCTCCCGTTCTCCCTGTACCAGGCTGTAAACAATAAAATACACATTTTTTTGCTGGCGCATTCGCAGGGATCGGCGGAGGATTGCATGCTGGCCCCGTCACAGATCCAGCAGCAGGCGCACCCTCAGAAAGATCGACTTCGGAACATGTTGGAGGCGGCCCTTCTATCGAAGTTAACAAGCCAGATGAAACTACACCGCCTCCTAAAACTCTACGACACGCATTCGTACCAAGATCAACATATGTAGGGATAACAGAAACATCCAAACAACGACTTTGCTCACCTGTCGGCTCACTCGCAGAAGCAGCTGGACCACATGCCGAAATACAGGCTGCACGACACTGTGTCACAGAGCATACAGGAATCGAGGGAGCTTCTAAACGGACAGGCCGCTGCTCAACAAGAAGATAATAGACCGGGTCTATTATATACCCAGCTCTAGACACGGCACCCGCATCATCACCCGCCCATGATCGAATACTTCCTGGAGGAACTTCAGCATCGCTGCCTAACCCAAGTCGATAACGACCCGGAGGATCTCCACAACCACCCGGCCTTGTACAGCAAACAAGATTATGAGGAACACGTCTAAGACAACTAAACCTACAATTAAACGTAGCAGCAGATATCGACTGCGCCACCACAAGACCGAATCCGACCGCAAGAAAGAGTCCAGAAAGCTTCACAAAAAAGGTGCGTACCATATGGATTAACGGGCAGGCGCGGCAGGCGTACTCAATTTAGAAGAACTTGATGATGAACTACCGGTCGCCGCCGAACTCACAAAACGCACAATCGTTGCGGCACCCAACACAAGTAACATCCCAATCGCCGCACCCGTCAACGTCTTTCTTGCCTCCGCCGCCACCCCAGGATCATACGCAAAGAAAATATACTTAAACCCAGCCCAGACAAAGATCGCAAGAAAAAATGCCGCCGCTAACCCCATCAAAAAATTGGCAAAATTGACCGCCACCGTTTTAATATCATCCAAGGTACACCGCCCGGCAATCGATGGATCATGGCTTACCGCACATGGAGGCAATCCTAACCGACCCGCAATCCCCGGATCGGAAGTGGAACGCGTGCTCGTTGTGGTAGTAGCCGCCGCATTCGTAGGAGAAGTAGCCGCAGGCATACGCCCAGGTGGAGTACCAGCTCCCGGAGGACAGCAGTAGGCTCCCGGATTTATAGCATAACAATCTGTGGTTGAGCGACACGCAGCCATCCCCGTTGGACCCGGAGAGGGAATCCGGCAAACCCAATTAGATTGAATATCTCGATCGGCCGCAGAAACCGGTCCACCTGCCGCGACACGCGCAACCATAACCGCTCCACAGGCATCAGAGGGAGCAGCTGGTGCGGCTGGTGCGGCTGGTGCAACCGCTGCAGCACGACAACACAACACACCCGCCGCCAAGCCAGGACAGCGCCCCGTCCGACAATCTCGCGCCGTACGATCCGCCGCAGAAAGACTCGTCACGTCCGTACAAGTATGGTCTGCGATACGAGCAACACAATCACCCCCGATCGTTGCTTGCGCCAACACCCCCGTGGGCAACCATAACCCAAGCGCTAAGAGAAGCGCTCCCATCCCCAACCACACACGTGAGAACATATAGGAGAAGTATATCACTCTTCTATTCATCCGCCGAACCTCTCATCGTTTGCCGAATTTGGTTGGCCGCAAATTGCATCGCCTCCCCTAACCGTTGACCGCCAGACAGTCCCGCTTCTATCAACACCGCAAAGGCCGAATCAACCACCTGGGGGCTCGCTCCGCGATACCAAGACTGAGCTGTGAGTACCTGCGAAGCAAATACGCCAACCACTTCTTCCGAAAACTGGTCAGGCAACAAACTCTTCCGTGCCGCCGGCCGTTTCATTTTTAGAAGCAAGGCCTTAGAGGTATCCGGCTTCATCACAAAATTCAAGAAGTTCCAGGCCGTGTCTTGGTTCGCGCTCTTTTTTGATACCACCCACATCCAATAATTCGCAATATTCTTGGCAGGATTGCCTTCAATCTGTGGCAACTTCGTCACACCTAAATTAATCCTCGGCGCGCGTGCCTTGATTTGGTCAATATGATAGCTATACCCAAAGAAAAAGGCTGTTTTCCCCGCTATAAATGCTTCTAACGAATTCGGCTGTGAGGCATCCCAGGTAAATGTTTCTTTGGCAGGATTAGCAAAATCCGCATAAAACTCCGCCGCTTGATAAGACGGTGGCACCGCCCGCTCTGTCACCGTTCCTTCTGGAACTTGATCAAACCTTGGATTTCCCGCTGCATCCGTCATTTGTGCCCCATTTTGCATCATAAGTGCCGCCAGTAAATCCGTGGCACGTTCCACATTCTTCGCCGTCCCAATCGCCGCCCCAGACTGCAAAATCTTCCCATCCGCATCCCGTTTTGTAAGCTTCTTCACCTGTTCCTGGAATTCTTCCCAATGCTCCGCCGGTGTCGGAATTCCCGCCGCATTCAATAAATCTTTATTATAATATAATGCCATCGTATCCAACCAAATCGGCGCCGCCACCAACCGCTCTTGTCGCGTGGTCGCATTTGGATCAGCTCCACCGACCACAGGCACGCTCACCACTCGGATCGCATCTCCCAAAATCGCATCCGCAAACTGCTCCTTCACTTCACGCAATGTAATACTTGGCTCGGTACGCAATTCCCAGGTCGTCTCTTTCTTGAGCGTCCCCGCCACTACCGCATAGGCCACCTTTGTACTGAGCGGCATCGGCGTCGTCTTACTCAAATACTTCCCGACCCATGTATTATGTACCAAAAAAATATCCGGCCCACGGTCATCCGCAAATCCGTTCAATAATTTATCCTCATATTCCTCCAACCGTAAACGACGAAAATTAAAGCTCACATTCGGATGCAGAGCCCGATACTGAGTAAATGTATCCTGA
Source organism: uncultured Gammaproteobacteria bacterium (assembly GCA_964541725.1). Classification (GTDB taxonomy): domain Bacteria; phylum Patescibacteriota; class Patescibacteriia; order 2-12-FULL-60-25; family 2-12-FULL-60-25; genus JAGOUY01. Next base: position 5,282 of record CAZIQG010000032.1, on the reverse strand, counting down.
TACACATCAATATCATCCACGACCCCCCACACATTCAAAGTGAGCTGTTGTGAAGCTTTTTGCGTTTCGAGCGGCACCCCCTTCGTACAACCTGCCCCCATAAGAGCCACCAAGCTCACAACACCAACCAAACGAATGAACAAACGTTTCATACGCTCGCTATACTAGCACAATTGTCTTACAAAGCGCACTCCTATTTCAACAACTCCTTCATCATCTTCTTCACATCTTTTGCTAAATCTTCGCGTTCCAACGCCATCATCATATTTGCTTTTAACCATCCGACCTTCGAACCCGTATCATGGTATTCCCCCTCAATCTTACGGGCATACAATGGACGTTTCTTCATCAAACTCTTCACCGCATCTAAGGTCACATATTCTCCTCCTGGCTCAGGACGCAATTGGCGAATCTCTTCAAAAATATCCGGCGTCAAAATAAAGCCCGCATTGGTAGCCAAGGTCGAAGGAGCCTCTTCTGGGGTTGGTTTCTCCACCACCCCTTTGCATTGGTACACACCCGGCTCAACCTCAACCTGAGGATCAATCACCCCATAACGCTTAACTTCACTTCTTGGCACCTCCACCACACCCACCACCGGATCATGGTATTTCTCGTAGACATCGATCATCTGCTTAATACGTGGAACCTTACCCGTATACACATCATCCCCAAACACCATCGCAAATGGCTCATCAGGTCCAATCAAATGAGCCGCGTTTAAGACCGGCGTCGCATTCCCGTAAGGACCTTTTTGGCGCACATAAATAAAATTCGCCATCTTGGTAACTTCACGGATTTGCTCCAGTAAATCTTTCTTCCCTTGTAGCTGTAACCAAGATTCTAAAAGCTGGTTTTCGTCAAAGTGATCTTCGACCGCCCGCTTCGCATGGCTCGTCACCAAAATAATATCCGTAATCCCAGAAGCCACCGCTTCCTCCACCACATACTGAATGACCGGTTTATCAATAATCGGCAACATTTCCTTAGGCATAGCCTTGGTTGCTGGCAAAAACCGCGTACCAAACCCCGCCACAGGGATAATCACTTTGCGAACAGATTGGGACATAATGATGTACAACGTAACAAATCAAACAATAAAGATCAAAGATCGTTAGTGGGGAAATCCTAAACAACAATACTCACCAACCTCCCCTTCACATACTTCACCTGTGATGGAATCTTCCCTTCTGTCCAGCGTTGTACCTGTTCCATAGGCAACACCAGCGCCTTCACCTCATCCTCCGTAATTTCAGATGGCACTGTGACCTTATGACGCACTTTCCCACCAATCTGAATAACTAATTCAAAGGTAGATGCCTGTAGCTTGGCCGGATCATAGGTTGGCCAGGCTGCCCCTCGTCCATGAATCGAAGACGCCTTCCCTAACTGCCCACGCCAAATCTCTTCCGTAATATGCGGAGCAAACGGCGCCAACAGCTTAAGATAGCCCTCTTTCATGTCATCCGGAATTGTTACGTGTTGCGTGTTGCGTGTTGCGTAATCAACCAAAGCGTTTGTGAGAATCATGAGCTGCGACACCGAGGTATTGAACTGCAAATTCTCAATCCCCTCCGTCACCTTCTTCACCGTTTGATGGTAAAGCGTTTCCAATTCAGATGTTACGTGTTGCGTGTTACGTGTTGCGTCGTCTCCAAACAATCCCCACACCTTATCCAAAAACCGCTTCATCCCTTCAATCCCATTCGTATCCCAAGGCGCAGGCTGATCATACGGCCCAATAAACATCTCATACAACCGAAACACATCGGCTCCATACTTGGCGACGACATCATCAGGATTCACCACATTTCCTTTCGACTTCGACATCTTCACGCCCCCCTCTCCCAAAATCATGTTATGCGACCGACGCATCCGATAGGGTTCCGATCCACATTCCTCCGGCACAATCCCCACATCCCACAAAAATTTGTGCCAAAAACGCGAGTACAACAAGTGAAGCGTTGTATGCTCCATCCCACCATTGTATAAATCGACCGGCATCCAATATTTCAAGGCCTCAGGTGAAGCCAGCTCTTTATCATTATGCGGATCACAATACCGCAAGAAATACCAACTCGACCCTGCCCAGTTCGGCATGGTATCCGTCTCACGCGTCGCAGCCCCTCCACACCGAGGACACGTCGTCTCAACCCACTCACGGATCTTGGCAAGCGGTGACTCGCCGGTATCCGTTGGCTCGTAGGCTTCCACTTCAGGCAACTTCAACGGCAGCTGCTCATCCGGAACAGGAATCCATCCCGTGTTCTTGCTCGTCAAAACCTCACGGATGATATCGGGATGGTCTGCCGTCCAAAAATGTCCCTGCTCACCCAACGATTTTATATACCATCCGACAGGATAAACCGTATGTGATGGCTTCGGCACTCTCGTATCATTGTCAGATGCCAATACATGACCACTCCCAACCAACGAAGAAACCTTCTCCCACGCAATCGGTCGCTCCCAAATCTTTCGCACCATCCCAAAATCACGATCCGGTCGATCGATCTGTTTTTGCATCCATTGTTGCTCAGAAATTGGTCCTACAAGCGGCGCCACCAAATACACATGAGCAATCTTCCGTCCCATTTCCGCTACCGCATGCAAAGCGATCGTTCCACCCAAACTATGGCCTACAATCACGTCATCCTCTCCTAGCTGGTCAAGATACGGTTTAAGAACGTCCATCCAACCCTCATACCGAGGAGCAAACGGTTCCGGCAAATCTGGAAGAAACACTTCAAACCCAGCCGCCTCCAAAGCCACTTTCAAATTCGCATACCAATTCGACCCACTATTCGATCCCAAGCCGTGGATAATCAATGCCTTCTGCTTCTTTTTCGCACACGCCCCACAATGCACGAGCGGAATCGGCTCTCCCCAATAGCGCTGGCGAGAAAATACCCAATCACGTAAGCGATACGTCGACATCCCTTTTCCGCTCCCACGCTCTTCCAACCAAGACACGACTTCCTCCTTCGCTTTCCACGTCGGTACCCCATTCAAAAATCCAGAATTCACTGCATGCCCCTCTCCCGTCCAACATTCGTGGACGACATCTACCCCTAAATGGCCGTAAGCCCCTGCACTGGCTCCCGCAGCTTCAAACGGACTCCGATCAACAACCGATGGACCCTGCACGACAGGCCGAATAGGCAATCCAAACGTCTTCGCAAACACATAATCCCGTTCATCATGTGCCGGTACCGCCATCACGGCTCCCGTTCCATATCCGGCCAACACATAATCCGAAATCCAAACCGGCACTCGTTCCCCGTTCACCGGATTCACCGCAAACACCCCCGGCAACCGCACCCCGGTCTTCTCCCCTTCTGCCCTGCGTTCCTCTTCAGATTTCTTGCTTACTTTTTCAATATATTCCTCCACCTTCTTCCATCCCTCTTGAGTTTTGAGTTTTTGCACAAGCTCATGTTCTGGAGCGAGCGTTACATATGTCACCCCAAAAATCGTGTCCGGCCTGGTGGTAAACACCTTCAGCTCATACGAACACAACTCCGTTAGAACCTTTGTTAGCGGTCCCAATTCAACATGAATCGATTCTTCCTCCGTCTGATCAACAACATACTTGTTATTAGCAGCCACTCGATACAACCCACGTACCGGAAAATAGATATCCATCTCTCCCTTACGTTCCGTCGTCAAAACAATCTGACGTTTATTCTCCATCACGATCTCGCTTCCATCTGGCAACCGCAAAGCTGTCACATCCTGCCAATACCCAGACACTTCTCCCCCATGCTTCTCCGCAATCCCACGATAAAACGCATCCATCGCGGCGGCTTTTTCTTCTTGCGTCATGCTATCTTCATCACGTCCTCCCAGAGCATTCCGTTTCGGCGTCACTACATTCAATTTCTCGCCCGCAATAAACAAGCCCGTATCCATCCCCAAAACCGGCACATCTGCCATTCCCGCATACGCCGCTGCCTTCGCAACCGCATTCGCGCGCATATCCTCATCGCCTTCCTTTACATCCTGTTCTTCAAGCCCAAGCTCCGCCAGTGAAACAACCTCAAGACCAGGCAACGTCGCCCCTAACAACTTCTTCACACGCGCCAACTTACTTTTATTATTTGTCGCCACCAGTACACGTTCAAACTTCGGAATCCGAAACACAATCTCCGCCCCCTCACTCTTGCCAATCCAATTCACTTGTTGCGACTTAATCTTGTCGAGATAATCGACGCTATCCAAATCCGTTAACAAACGCTGCGCATAATCCGTAATCCGAATCATCCACTGTTCTTTCTCGCGCTTCTCAACCTCCGTGCCACACCGCTCACATACGCCTCCTTGCGCCTCTTCATTCGCAAGCCCAATCTTATCTTTTGGACACCAGTTAATCGTCGATGACGCTTTATACGCCATTCCATATTTAAAAAACTGCAAAAATTGCCACTGCGTCCATTTGAAATAGGCCGGGTCTGTCGTATTAATCTCCCGCGACCAATCAAACCCAAACCCAAGCGATTTGATCTGCCGTGTAAAATTCCCCACATTCTTGGCCGTCGCATCCATCGGCTTCACCTTATTCTTAATCGCATAATTCTCCGTCGGTAACCCAAACGCATCCCACCCAATCGGATAGAGCACGTTCTTCCCCTCCATGCGCTGCTTGCGCGTCACAATATCAATCGCCGTATACGACCGCGGATGCCCCACATGCAACCCATCCCCCGACGGATACGGAAATTCAATAAGCCCGTAGAACTTATCAGATCCCTCTTTCAGCGTTTGACCTGGCTGAGCCTTGTACACCTCTTCTTCTTGCCAAGCCTTCTGCCATTTGGCCTCCATGTCATGAATTGGGCGCGGTTGCATAATGAAAAGAAGGTATCAATACCAGACAAAAATGGAAAGGCTTATAAAAATAAGAAGCGCCTGCTTTCGCAAGACGCTAAGAAAAAAGAGGTGGGGGCTTCGCTGTTGGTCAGAGTCCCATCGGCAAAGGCCCGTCGTCGTACCAGCGCTGAGGGCCGGTGTCCTCCGGCCGGTCGCCATCGACGGGCCGGGAAGGAACCTGGGGCTCAGCGGGAACGCGCTTCTCGTCGTGCGTAGTCATGACTCATCCTGTCCGTCGTAACCCATGCGGGGTGAAGTCCCCGAAGTGCAGTGGGTAACGACCACAGAACAAAAAACTTCCGGCGTACACCGGAAGTTTTTTGCAGGAGTCAGGTCAACTCTCAACAAACCACCGGTGAGGGAGGTCTAATAATGAGAGTAATGACGCGCACCTGCTGCATATAGATTGAGAATAG
>CAZIQG010000031.1:0-12165 GCA_964541725.1 uncultured Gammaproteobacteria bacterium | reverse complement strand
ATAAGCGAATCGCCTTTGCTTTCCCATTTTTCTAAATAGAAATATTCGCCATTGTAATCCCTACTTTATCCGCAAGTTCCGTGACACTCATTTTTCGCTTTGCCAACATCACATCAATATTAATAATGATTGCCATATGGTTAGACCGTTAATTCATTTTCAGATTTAATCTGGATCGCACTCTGCAACAATCGCTCCAACACCGCCACAAACACCGCCATCACGAGAGGCGCACACGCAATAACCGCCCCAATGATAAGTAGCCCCGGCGCATCATCCGAATCGGCAATCGGAAACAGCATCGGTACAGCCCCCATATATAAAACCGTAATCAGGATCGCGCAGTATTTTATGGTACGTAGTGCCTTTATCGATAAATCTGAGAAGGCATTATTTTGATCGATATATCGCAAGAGCTTGCTCGTTTGCCAAAGCGCCACAAAAAACGGCACCACCGTAACATAGAGGTCGATAATGATCGAAAAAACGGCGTAACGAACCGTAGGGAATACACGAGCCCCACTCTTCCAGATCGTGGGCAACGCAAAGATGCCAAATGCGAGCGTACCCAAGGCGATAAGAAAAAGGATGGCACGTAAAAAATGTGTGGACACTTGCTTAACCATAGATGATAGTATTTATTGTAATTCGATATATTATTATTGTTAATATAACCACGACACTCTGTCAACTCTTCCTTGCTCTCTTTCGTAGAAAACGGTAACCTACGGATAATTCCTATGAAATACAACGTCATCCTCTCCAACGTCGGCAAGGTTATCCTCACCCTCTTGTTAGTCATGCCAATCATCGGCAGCCTCGGCATCTTTCCTGCCCCACCCGCCGACATGTACCAAACACCTGAAGCCTTCCAATTCATCAACCTCCTCATGCAGAGCAGGTACATCATGGTCATCAATTCGGTAGTCTATCTCATCACCCTCTTCTGCCTCTGGACACGTCGTACGGCTCTCGCCGCCCTCTTGCTCCTCCCCATCTCCATCAACATCGTAGGCTTTCACACCTTCTTGGATGGCGGCCTCTTGACCGGCGGTGCCGTCATGGGAAACGTCCTTCTTCTTCTCAACCTCGCCTTCCTCTGGCAACAACGTGCAAACTACAAATTCCTTTGGGAAAAGCGAACGTAATAGATCCCCATAAAACATCCCTGCTTAGGCTGGGGTGTTTTGTTTAAGCACCGCACCGTAGACGACCTCATCCCGCGTGATACACTACAAAAATCAGAAAAACGATATGAAACGAAAAACCATAGGACTCGCGTTAGGAAGTGGAGGCATTCGCGGCCTGGCACACGTAGGCGTCATTAAAACCCTACTCAAACACAACATCCCCATTGATTTTATTGCGGGATCCAGTATTGGAGCGTGGGTTGGGGCACACTACGCCCTCTTCCAAGATCTTGAACGCTTAGAAGAATTCACCGTCAACCGTAAAGAAGAAAAGCTGCGCACCTTCCTAGAACCTTCCTTAAAAGGAGGACTGATCGCGGGCGTGCGTACGAAAGCCCTTTTAGATGACTGGCTCAACCATGCAACCTTTGAAGACACAAAAATCCCCCTTTCCGTCGTCGCCACAGATTTACACACGCGCGAAGCCACCATTTTTTCTCACGGTGAACTCACTCCTGCCGTACAAGCCAGCATGGCCATCCCCGGCATGTTCCGCCCCATTTCTTACCAAGGAAAAACTCTCGTCGATGGTGGCGTCACAAAACCCGTTCCCAGTGACGTCGTCAAACATATGGGAGCAGACGTTGTCATTGCCATAAACCTCTATCGCTTACCGCCTGACCCAGAAGACAACCCACCTAATCTGAACGTTCTCACCGTTGCAAGTCGCACCATAGAAATCATGCGCTATCAACTCTCCAACGCAAACTTACATCTGGCAGACATCACCATCGAACCACTCCTCGGCGCCCATGCCAGCTGGGCAACCTATTTCCGTACAGACGCAGGGCCAGAAATTGTCGCCATCGGCGCAGAAGAAACAGAAAGGCACATCGACTTCATCAAAACGCTTTTAGAGCAAGAAGAAAAGCCATCCATCAAAAATAACTTTACTTCACGAATGAAATAATCTAAGGCAACGACAACACAGACGAGATGCAAACCATCCCTATTATGTCTCCCCCCGCACGGCTCCTTGCCTCAGCACGCCGGCTCTTGTTTGCATTTCTTTTTATCGGCCTTGCACAACCCCTGGTCGGTACATTCACCACCATCTTTTTGTGGCGCCAAGGAAAAAGCTTCCCTATACTTGCCCTCTATACCCTGGCGCTTTACCTCTTTGTCCCTCTCGGGTTCTTCCTCAGCTATCGGCTTGTAGGACGCGTAACCCACAAATTCCTTTTTCTGCTTGGGACGGTTGGAGCAGGAACAATACCCTTGCTACTTATCTTCTCTCCAACGTTCATTCCGGCTATTATCATCTTATTTGGGGCGCTTTTTGGTGTCGCCCAAGGCTTCCTTTGGTCAACCAGGAACTATCTCACGTTGAAAGCCACTACCAAAGAATCCCGTTTACATTTCAGTTCCATCGAATCCCTTATTGGAACACTGTGCGGGATCATCATACCATTCCTAATTGGATGGGGACTGGAAATAGGAACGAAGATGCATTGGTTCACGATTCTCCAAGGATATCGTTGGATGGGAATCATAGGCTGTCTCTTACTGGGAGTTGGGGGGATGCTGGTATACGACCAGGATGAATCCCTCCCAAAACCAATCTCCCTCAAGCTTCTTCCACCAACTACGCAATGGAACCTGCTACGAAGCATGGATTTTATCCAAGGAATCGCCAACGGGATTGCCACCATCCTCCCCCTCATCCTCACGATTACCTTTATCGGTGTGGAAGGAGCCGTGGGCACATTGGGATCAATTGGAGCAGGGCTGACTGGCATTGTCATCTTCATCGCTGGACGCTACGCCACACATCGTCACCATCTAAAAATACTCCCCATCCCACTCATCATCGATCTCTTCGCAGCCGCCATCGCCATCATCGCACCACCACACATCGGGATCATTCTTTTTTTAGTCACCTCCCTCGCAACAGGAGCACTACGCTGGTGGGTTACCGTAGCAACCATGTATCACGCCGTTGAAATGGAAAAAAAGCTAACAGGATCAAGCAATGAAGGCTTGCTTCTTGATCGGGAACTCGTCCTAAACATCGGAAGAGTCCTAGGCTTAGGCTTGTTCTTACTCGCATATCACCTCACACCCATCCAAGCGCCATTCATCGCCATTGTCTTCATGGCACTGATCCAGCTTACGATTTATCCCATTTGTCGAATGATTCGTTAACTAGGCCAAGTAATTTCATGATCCGAGACCATCTGGCCTATCCCATCGCTTTCCTTTACAACAACACCCTAGATTGAAATACTGGTTTCAACCTCACACCAAGACTATGTACCATATATTAGTCGATAGAAAAAAAGAGATAATAGGTTTCTTAAAAAGCACTCATGGAGCAGGCGAAGCATGGCATTGGCTGCAACCAGAAAAAGCACCAGTCACCTTAAAGGAAGAAGCACCTTTACCAAAAACATTTATCACAGAACATAAAAGCGGAGAAAAAAGTGAACGCCACTATAAAATTTCACAAATTCCCTTCAAGGACATTTTATACATAAAGGCCTTAAGAGCCTGGGCAGAAGAACAGGGTTACGAACTCCTTGATATTGAAAAAGAACTCTTTGCAGATATAAAAAAAATCCTTTCTTGGCCGATGGATAAAGAAGATATACTTCCTCTTCTCCGTCTTGCCAGCCTAACCCGCAAAGAACATCTACGGGAATGGGAAATCACCTTTCAAGCCCTAAGCTACCAGATGCAAAACAACCCCTCCTAAAACCTATGTCCGAAACTCCTAAAACCCCTAGCCCAGAAAAGGCTCTTAAAAAACGAGAGCAGTTACAGGGATGGATAGAAGAGGTCGCCGCAGGCAGATTCGGCAAATATATTAAGCTTGCTGCCGTCCTGAGTGGGTTAGGATCCGCAGGAAAAATGTATGAACAAGGGACAAACCTAGAACGGATAGGCGATGGCATTTCCTATTCAGTGGAATCAAATTACAGACAAACGATCGATGACGTGCAGAGGATGGGAGGCCAACACGAATCCACCATGCCTTTACGCGTATCCGGCTTTGAACAAGCTGGCATGCGATCAGAAGATGTAAGCGATGCACTACACACCATCTTTCCCGAAAACTTATTGCGTGGACAGATTTTTGAGGTAAGCATGAACACGCATGAAAGTGCGATGCCAGCCGGTTACGAAGAAAACAACCATCGACCTGCAGTAGATGCTGCTCATTGCCACAATACCCCTGACCAACCTGCAAAAATTGAGTTCGGGTCAAACATGCGAAACGCAGAACCGAAAGAAATTCTTGACGTCCTCGTCCATGAAGTTGCCCATAAAATATTTGACCCAAACGCGAGCGCTTGGCTCCCTCAAGCGGCGAGAGAACGGATAAATACGATTTTATTTGAAATGGTAAGGGATAACAAGATGACAAATTATGCGTACCCGAATCAATACCGACAAATAGCTGAACGACTCTTCTTCACAACAGAGTCAACAGAAGAGCATATGCGGGCGGCCGAACTTCTAGCGGAAATCATCAGCCATACGGTTACTCACAGATCCCACATGTCATCAAACGGGGAGATATGGTTTCAATCCGTACGTAGAAGATGGCAAGTGGATCACACCATAGCGCCAGAACAAATTGAAAAAGAGATAGAGATCCTACGCATCATCTGTGAAGCACAAGGAGATTTAGCATTCTTCGCACGCATGCAAAGGCAATATAAAGAGGCGCTAGAGCGACTTGAAGAGCAAACGGCGGAACGAGGGATACGGACTCGCTTTCAACAAGTATTCCAAGATCCTCGCCTAGCCGCACTCGCCACTCAAGAAGTCATGAGATCTAGAAAGCAAGCTGAACACACATACAACACCCCCACGGAAAGCAACGTGCGAGATTTTATAAATGAGATAGAAGGAGAAGTCACGGACCCAAGTTCCGAACTAACTACTCGGGAAAGGCGTTATCTAGACTCAGAATATTCTCCTGCCGAACGTGACGAGAGGTTGCATCGATTCAATGAAGGCATACTACTTGTACGTAATCGCTATGAACAACACAGACGTAGAATCATGGAAACATATCCTGATATCGTAGCCCTCCCTCAAGAAAGCCGAGAAGCGATACGATATACAGCAGAGTTTTTGACAACAGTAAACGCACAAATGCGTGATTTTAGAGCCTGGAATGGACATGATCACCAAATAAAAAAAGGGATAGAGAATTTAGAATCGGCTCGCTTAGACGATATCACCCTTGATCATAACCCATACGCCACCAAAATAAATCGCCTTACACAATCAAATACGGTGCTTGCCACACACATTCGAGCAACCATACAGCGACTTATGGAACTCGATTACCCAGAACATGAAGAGTCATGGACAACGGAAGAGAGGGAAAAGATTGAATTTGCAGAGCAAATCCTTCGACATAATGAACAAGGGACAGCGAGGTGATTTACCCCATATACGACATCGAGAAGGCTTGTACCCTCGCACGTCCCTCAAACACCTTCCCCACCTGCAGCCCCATCACCCCTCCTATCAATGCACCCGCCACCGCCTCAGATAACCAATGGATACCAACCGTCGCTACTCCAACTCCAATATAGGCGGCATAGATCAAAGCTGGGATTATCACACGCGAATTTTTTCTATAGAGCCAAACAAGCGTAAATGCCATCGCAAAGGCAATGGTTGTATGCGAAGAAGGCCAGCCCCAAAAGATTCCCCCGCGAAAGATCCCGAAACGAAAGGTATTACTGATATCTGTCACAACATCTCTCACATTTGGCTGCAAACGTCCCGTAAAAAATTTATACGAAGAAGAAATCGTCCAACCCAACAAGACCGATTGCCCCAACGCCCATGCCGTATTTTTAAGCTGGGTATTTTTATACGCATGCCCAACCAACAATATCGCTAACAATCCCAACACAGGCAACAACCCTCCAATGACCAAGGCCGGAAAGAAGAACGTACGTAGAGCTGTAGATCGACTTAAAAGAAAATACTGCCAATCAAGTCCCATCACCACAATCACCCACGTCAGAAAAAAGGCCAATAGCTGAATCGCCAACGGCCAGCCCGTAAAGCAGGCACGCACCGTCATCGGTAAACGAAAAAAGAGATTTTTCATAAAACAACCACGCTCCCCACTTTAATGGAAATGTATTTTTTTGTCGCTTATACCAAAACCCCCAAGCACGAAGCTTGGGGGTTGTTTGTTACGCTTGTTTTGGTTCGGTTCCGGCAGGAGCTGCTGGAGGAGGGGTCGTAGGGGTTGAAGCTTGGCCGGCGTTCTTTGATTCATCTTGTGTAGACATAGTGGGTGGTAAAGTTAGCCGTAAACCCCACAAGCTGCGGCCGCAACTTATAGCTATACAGTTGTAATAAGCCCTACATTGACTATGAACCCTTTCGGTACCCCTGTCAATCTTTTGACAATCTCGAGAACAGGTGAAGAACTCGACAGACACCAAAAAAACGAGTACTGTTTTTGCCTATCGACCGCTTCTCTCTATGACAAAAAACAAGAACATTTTGATCGTTGCTCTCGTAGCCCTCGTGAACATGCTCGGCTACGGGATCATCATCCCCATCTTGTATACCTACTCCAAAAAATACGGCTTGTCTGATTTTCAAAACGGCCTCCTGTTCGCCCTCTATTCAATCTGCCAATTCATCTCGACCCCCATCATTGGACGCTTGTCCGACAAATACGGCCGTCGCCCCATGCTCCTCATTTCGATCATTGGCACAGCCGCCTCATTCTTCCTCATGGCTATCGCACCGAATGCGCTCTTCCTTTTTCTTTCTCGCGCCTTAGATGGACTCACCGCCGGCAACATCCCCGTTGTCTTCGCTGTCGTTTCCGATTCAACCAAACCAGAAGAACGCGCCGGTGCCTTTGGGTTTATCGGCTCCGCCTTTAACTTCGGGTTCATCTTTGGCCCTGCGATCGCTGCCTTAACCATCGGGATCCACAGTGCTCTCCCCTTCATCATTGCCGGAAGCGTCACTCTCCTCGCCGCTATCTTAACCGCCTTCTACCTTCCAGAAACCAACCAACACATGGGCGAGGTGCAAAACAGCAAGCTCTTTGACTTCAAAAAAATGTGGCATACCCTTTTTGACCCAGGCGTAGGCGTCACGTTCATTATTTCGCTCATCTTCTTCCTCGCCTTCTCTTGTGCCATCATCTACGGCTTCCAACCTTTCACCCTAAACGTCCTTCACATCACCGAAGCACAAAACGCTCTTCTGTTCACCCTGTTTGGAACCATGGGCCTTATCTCACAAACCTTCCTCGTGGGGCGCATCTCTAAAAAGTTTGGCACACAAAAGTCCTTCTCTAGCTCCACCCTCTTAACGGCAATGACATTTCTCGTGATGTTCTTATCTCACTCCCTCATCGCCTTCATCGGGGCAATGCTCGTCCTTGCCCTTGTAAATAGCCTGGTACAAACTCTCATCCCAACCATCCTCTCCCAAGAAACAGACGAAAAATCCCAAGGCTCCATCATGGGCCTCAACGCCTCTTACCAAAGCATCGGCATGATCGTAGGACCTATCATAGGCGGAGCCATCGCAACTATCTCTATTCCTATGACATTCTTAACCGCCTCACTCCTCATCCTCGTGTGTTTCTTCCTCTCGTTCTACTCCATCCGTACCACGAAGAAAAAAGAATCTCTGTTTTAACCAACGACGATCGACGAGGTCGTGTTTTTACGCTAATCTAGAAGAGATATGCAACGCCTTTTCCTCTTCTCTTTGTTTGGATTTGCTCTAAGCATTATAAGCTCAGCGCTACCAGTAAACGCCGTCACACAACCCTTAACCAGCCGTCTTTCTGGACGCATCCTTCTCCAAGTCGAACAGCATGGGGAAGCCTGGTACATCGATCCTGTCAGCAAACAACGATTCTATCTTGGCACGGCTACGGACGCCTTTGCGTTACTGCGCGCAAAAGGCCTCGGCATCCGTCACAGCGATATCATCCGTTTCACAAACACAAGCTTCCCTAGCCGACTCTCGGGTCGGATCCTCTTAGACGTCGATGATCGCGGCCAAGCCTACTACATTTCACCCCTTACCTTGCGTGCCACACGTCTCGGCTCTGCGGAAGAAACCTATCAAGCATTACGACAACACGGACTCGGTATCCGCGACCGTGACCTGAATACGATTGCCATCGCAACCCAATCCATTCCCCAATCCACCCCAACACCAACGCCAGCTCCCACAAACCCCGCGCCAACGCAACCAACACCTCCATCAATCCCAAGCGACACGCTTGAGCGTCGAACTTTTGAAGCGATCAACGATCATCGTCGCTCAATTGGCATCGCTGCCTTAACCTGGAACGACACTGTCGCCGACGTCGCACGCACCCACAGCCGAAACATGGCCGAACAACGCGTTCCATTTAGCCACGATGGCTTTGATGAACGGTTTGAACAATTAAATACGAGCTTACGCCTGTCGACCATGGCCGAAAATGTGGCCGTAAATAGCTACGTAGATCCTGTAACAACAGCCGTACGCGCCTGGTTAAATAGCAACGGACATCGCGTGAATATTGAAAACCCCGTGTTCACAGAAACCGGCATCGGTATTGTCGAGGGTATTGAAGACGAATACTATCTCACTCAACTCTTCATCAAACGCCGCTAATCACCCTATGGCAAATAAATTAAAAGAGCGAAATTTCTTCTACTTCTTCCTGCTCGCGATCAGTCTTTTCTGCGCGCTGCTTTTTTGGCCGTTTATCGTCATTATTATCATCAGCGCCTCTTTTGCGATCGTCCTTGATCCGATCTTTCAATGGATCAGCACCCACATCACAAAACGAAGAACTGGACTAGCCTCAATCCTCACCATCCTTGTGTTTCTTGTAGTGATCGGTGTTCCTCTTGCACTCATTGGAGCACGGGTATTTTCTGAATCTCAAGATGTCTACTCGTCTTTAAAAAATGGTGGGGCAAGTAAAACGGTAGACACGGTCTCGTCTTTTATCCAAACCTACATTCCAGAAGCCGCGACATTTGATATTCGTAGTAAACTGAGTGACATCGTCGCCTTCCTTTCCGGCTCCATCGTGACCGTCTTTACGACGACCCTCAATACCATCCTTTCCGGACTCCTTGGACTATTAGCCTTATTTTACTTTTTAAAAGATGGCGAACAGATAAAAACCTATCTTACAGACCTACTACCCCTCTCCCTTAAGCACGATAAGCAGATCCTAAGCCGCCTCTCCAAAGCCGTAAATGGGATCATGAAAGGCTACGTATTAATCGCTTTAGTCCAAGGGATCTTAACCGGACTCGGACTCTGGGTATTCGGCGTCCCAAGTGCCGCTTTATGGGGCGTCTTAGCCGGGATCGCTTCCATGATCCCGTCTATCGGCACCGCCATGATTTCTCTGCCCGCCATTGCATATCTTCTATTTACCGGACACTCGCTCGCCGCCCTAGGCCTTGGTATTTGGTCCGTTGCCCTCGTAGGCAGTATTGATAACGTCCTTAATCCAATCGTCGTCGGTAAACAAATCGAATTACACCCCCTCATCATCCTGTTCGCTGTCTTAGGCGGGATCGCCATCATGGGAGCTGCCGGTATCATTATCGGTCCTCTCGCCGCCAGCCTTCTCTACACCCTCATCTGTATTTACCAAGAAGACTTTCAACAAACTACCTAATAGCTAGTTCGTTTTAACATCAAGATCTTGAAAAAATCCGCCCACCTGGATATTCCAAAGTTTTTGGTAAATCCCTTCGCGTGCAAGCAATTCCGCATGCGTGCCCGTATCCACGATCCGTCCACCATCCATAATCACAATCCGATCCATCGACATCACCGTCGATAACCGATGAGCAATCACAATCGTGGTTTTACCTTGCATAAGCGTCCGTAACGCATCCTGGATCAACCCTTCTGATTCTGAATCCAAACTCGAAGTCGCCTCATCCAAAACCAAGATCGGGGCATTTTTCAAAATGGCCCGTGCAATCGCGACCCGCTGACGCTCGCCACCAGAAAGTTTGACGCCGCGCTCGCCCACAAACGTGTGATATTTCAAAGGCAAGCGCTGAATAAAGTCGTCACAATTCGCAAGTTTCGCCGCCTCAACCACTTCGGCTTCCGTCGCATCCGGTCGTCCATAACGGATATTATCCAGTAAACTCCGATGAAAGAGCACGGTCTCCTGCGGCACAAGGCCAATCGCCGCCCGCAATGAATCTTGCGTGACCTTATCAATCGCCTGGCCATCAATCGAGATCGTGCCCGAGGTCACATCATAGAAACGAAATAATAGCTTGATGACGGTCGATTTACCCGCGCCAGAAGAACCCACCAGCGCAATCTTCTCCCCCGACTTGATCCTCATATCAAAGTCGCGCAACACACCTTCACTCCCATACGAGAAATCAACATGATCAAACACCACTTCTCCAGATGAGACGGATAACACCTTCGCTCCACGTCGATCTTTAATCGCTTGTGGCTTATCCAAGATCTCAACCATCTCACTCGCATCCGTAAAGGCTGTATACAACGAGCGGATCATGCGAGAAAAGTCCAAGACACGACTATTCAAAATCGTAAAATAGCTTTGAAACAGGACAACATCTCCAATACTCAACGCTCCCAGGCTCCAATAGCGAACCGCGATGGTGAGGACGCCAATCTGCAAACCTAAAAGAATGAAGGCTTGAAACCCATAATTAAATTCGTGCGTCTTCCAAGCACGAAAACGTAACCCCTGTAATTTATTCGACTCCTCGCGAAACGTGGAGACTTCCCGCTTTCCTCCCGTAAACACCTTAATCGTCAAGATATTCGAGATCGCATCCGACAGGAATCCCGTACACACCGAATCTTGAGCGGCACGCTCCACATCTTGGCCAACTTTCCAGTTGGTATAAAAATAGTTATACACGAACATTACCACCAGCCACACCAACACCAACGCCCCAATCAAAACATTCCGATGAAAGAGAATATAAAGGATCCCAATCGAAGACACGAGAATCGGAATCAATTTCTGCTGAACATTATCCGCAATATCCTCAAACGCCCGAGAAATACGCGAAATTCGACGAACGAGCGAACCGCTAAAATTATCTTGGAAGAACTGGTACGCATGCCCAAGCATGTACGAAAAACTCGTCTGCTCCAGCTCCGCCATCATGTGCGATTGAAAATAGATAATCGTATACCCCAAAGCACGAGATAAAAGCAAAGAAAAAATGCTGACCCCCGCCAACAGATAGATCGTACTCATCACGTCCGAGAGTCCAGACGCATCACGCACAGACATCCCCAATCCATCAAACAAAAGCTTACCGATATACGGCAGCGCGAGACTTTGCAGCGATTCACTCACGACCGTCGCAATGGCAATAAACCAAACCAACCCACGATACGGCTTCGTATGCTGCCACAACACACGCAAAACGGGCTTAATCGAGTACAACGGCTTAGAAGACATGGCCTAAGTATAGGCTAAAAGCCCCGGCAGAGGAATTCTCAAAAAGCGCCTCGCTCCTTTGCCAAGGCCACTTTTTCATCTAGACTGACGCTATGAATAGCTCGTCAATGAAAGAATGGCTAAAAAATCACTACACCCATTTTGCCTGTTTTATCATTGGTATCTTAGCGATTTTGTTCATTCTGCCTTCGATCATTCAGATATCAGGACACACAAACCAGACAGACCGCGCCCCCTTTGATCTACTGCAAGAATTCGACCTACTCTATAAAGAGCCCGAGTATAAAAGCGCAAACTATCTGCTCAGCGATCAAATCCTCGCCATCATCCCAAATTACGAATTTACGATCCGCTCGCTAAAAGAATTCCATCAATTTCCTTTGTGGAATCCGCATATACTTGCGGGCACCCCATTCTTTGCTGATAGTCAGGTTGCCATGTTTGAATGGTCGAGACTCATTGGATATTTAGCGGGTCTATCATCCGAGCCGTTTCTTCTCTTCACCAAATTTTTTACCCTCCTTGTTGCTGGAT
>CAZIQG010000030.1:0-12195 GCA_964541725.1 uncultured Gammaproteobacteria bacterium | reverse complement strand
CCTTCCGTATCATCGCCGACCACATTCGTGCAGCCACCTTTATCATCGGTGATCCCCGCGGCGTCTTACCTTCGAACATAGGCGCTGGCTATGTTGTCCGTCGTTTGCTTCGTCGAGCCATTCGCGAAGGTCGTCGCCTAGGAATTCAGGGATCATTTTTGCCGGCGATTGGTCAATCCGTTATCGAAGCGTTTGGTGATCACTACACGGAACTTCGAACCAACCAAGAAAAAATTCAGACGGAGCTTGCGAAAGAAGAAGAGAAGTTTGGCAAAACGTTAGAGAAGGGTCTTAAAGAGCTTGAGAAAATGGCAGGGCAGGGGAATGTGTCGGGTGAGCAAGCCTTTACCCTATTTTCAACCTATGGTTTCCCTTGGGAGTTGACCGAGGAGTTGTTGTTGGAGCGTGGCATGAAGGTGGATCGCGACGCGTTCCAAGCAGAATTTAAAAAACATCAAGACCTCTCCCGTTCTGCTTCGGCAGGCGCGTTTAAAGGTGGTCTCGCAGACCAATCGGTTGAGACGACGCGGTTGCATACCGCCACGCATTTGCTCCATCAAGCCCTCCGGACGGTGCTTGGCATGCATGTCGAACAGCGTGGCTCAAATATTACGGCAGAGCGTTTACGCTTTGATTTTTCGCATGCCCAGAAAGTCACGCCGGAAGAATTGGCAAAAGTAGAAGAGCTTGTGAATGACGCGATTCGTCAGAATTTTGCGATTAAGATGGAAGAGATGACCGTTGAAGAGGCGAAGTCGCGCGCCGTGATTGGTTTGTTTGAAGATAAGTACGCGCTCGTCGGGAATAAAATCAAAGTCTATTTCATGGGCGATTTTTCCAAAGAGATCTGTGGAGGGCCGCATGTGAGCGAAACCGGCGAGCTAGGGTCGTTTAAGATTCAAAAAGAAGAGGCGGTGTCGGCAGGCGTGCGTCGTATTAAGGCTGTGGTTACGGGGAAGAGGTAGGGTCGAGTACTATATTTTGCTTGAATTAGCCTTTTTATTGCGATGACACGGCTTTTTTTCTTGTCGGAAGAGCGGGATGCTTTTGTTATTTACATTTCATTATTCCCCCTTCCCTCTAAGCTGTTGACAGCCTAGCCAAATTATTGGTACACTCCGCCCAATCCTTTATCCATATCAACGTGGGGTACGAAGCTTGTTTGAGCCTTAGGCTCGACAAAGGGACACCGTGGAAGATGCCCGGCAGTCCCTTTATGCAACGTACATACGTCTCTTTTGCAACCATGCATCACATCTATGGCCGGTAACTCCTCACCAAACAAGGACTTCTTGGTGGTGAAGGGCACGATTGAAGAAAATCTTCCGGCGGCCACCTTTAAAGTCAAGCTTGAAAATGGGCAAAGCATTCTGTGCTATTTGTCCGGAAAAATGCGGATGAATCGTATTCGTCTGACGCCTGGCGACCAGGTGCAGGTTGAGATGACTCCGTATGATTTAACGAAAGGTCGCATCACCTACCGCTTGTAAACAAGTTCTCCCTCATCTCTATTATGAAAGTTCGATCTTCTGTCAAAGCGATGTGCCGCGACTGCCAAGTAATGCGCCGTAAGGGCCGTGTGGTGGTAACGTGTCCAAAGAACCCTAAGCACAAACAACGTCAAGGATAATTTTGATTTGATACATTTACTTACCTATGGCTCGTATTGCCGGAGTCTCCCTCCCCCAAAACAAACGCCTGGAAGTCGCCCTCACCTATATCTACGGTGTCGGCCCAACCACGGCCAAGAAAGTATTGGCTGACACGGGTATCTCCCCTGACGTTCGCGTCAAGGATTTACCAGAAGCTCAAGCCAATCAATTGCGTGATGTCATCGAAAAGCAGCATAAAGTAGAAGGTGAACTTCGCCGTGAAGTCCTCTCCAACATTAAGCGTTTGAAAGAAATTGGATCTTACCGCGGTTCCCGTCATGTGAAAGGCTTGCCTGTCCGTGGCCAACGCACCAAGACCAATTCCCGCACCATCCGTGGCAACGTTCGTAAGACCATGGGTTCTGGTAAACGTAAGCTAGAAAAGACCTAATATGAGCGACGAAGTAAAGAACGTAGCCCCTGCCGCTGATGCAGCCGCCGCGCCTACCAAAAAAGTCAGCAAAGCCAAGCCAAAAAAGGGTGGCAAGAAAGCACGTGCGCAAGTCTCTCAAGGCAAAGCGTACATCCAAGCCAGCTTTAACAACACGATCGTCTCTTTGACCGATATGAACGGGGCCGTTTTGTCCTGGTCGAGCGCTGGTGTAGTTGGTTTCAAGGGTCCAAAGAAAGCCACTCCTTACGCCGCTTCTGTCATCGTGCGCGATGCAGCGGAAAAAGTAAAAGACCATGGTCTCAAGGATGTGCATGTGTTTGTGTCCGGGGTTGGCCAGGGTCGTGAAGGGGCATTACGTGCCTTAAACGCCAACAACCTCAATGTTTTATCGATTAAGGATGTGACGCCTATGCCACACAATGGCTGCCGTCCACCACGCCCTCGTCGCGTCTAATCTCCCTTGACTTCATATGAAATTGAACCTCAAGGCTAAATACTCTCGTCGCGAAGGTGCCCCGGTGTCTGACCGGAGTGCCCACGCCAAAGCGCTTGTCCGCCGTCCGTTTGCTCCAGGTGTTCATGGCCCAACAGGCAACAAACGTACCACGGAATATGCCAAGCAATTGCGCGAGAAGCAAAAAGCCAAACGTATTTACGGACTCAACGAACGCCAATTCCGCAACTTGTTTGATGAAGCCGCTTCTAAACAAGGGAACACGGGAGAAACGCTCGTTCGCTTGCTCGAACTTCGTCTTGACAACGCGGTCTATCGTGCTGGTTTTGCCAAAACACGTGCTGCCGCTCGTCAATTTGTCTCTCACGCTCACTTCGATGTGAACGGCAAGAAGGTTAACATCCCTTCCTACCGCGTCCGTCCTGGAGAAATGATCGCGGTGCGTGGCATCAAGCAAGGTAAAGGGAACTGGAAGACCGCGGTTGAGACCTTGGCCAAACACGAAGCCCCATCTTGGATTGCGCTTACGCGTGGTGAGTTGTCCGCCAAAGTGACGGGCGCTCCTGCGGATAAGGAATTGCAGCAGCCATTCGATGTGAAGCTGATTGTGGAATTCTATTCTCGTCAATAATTCGTTCTTTTTTATCCATGTATTCCCTTCGTATGGATCCCATCATGCTTCCATCTAAAATCAGCTTTGTGCGCGGCGATCGTGCGCACGAAGGCGTGCTCGTGGTTGAGCCATGTGCACAAGGCTATGGGACGACGCTTGGCAATGCCTTGCGCCGCGTGCTTTTGTCATCCTTGCCGGGTGCAGCGGTAACGGCGGTCAAAATCAAGGGGGCAGACCATGAGTTTGCTACCATGCCAAACATTAAAGAGGACGCGCTGGAAATCATTTTGAACCTTAAATTGCTCCGTCTTAAACTATTTTCTGAAGAGCCAGTGAAGCTCACGTTGTCTGTCAAAGGCGACAAGCAAGTCACGGCCGCAGATTTTAAGAAGGATGCCTTGGTCGAGATTGTAAATCCTGAGCTTCCTCTTGCAACCATCACGTCTGCCTCTGGCAGCTTTGAAATGGATGTATGGGTGGCTCCAGGTCGTGGATATAAATCCATCGATGAACGTGGCAAAGAGAAGCTCGAGCTTGGGATGATCGCGATCGATGCGCTCTATAACCCGGTCATCAACGTTTCGTACAAAGTGGAGGCCACGCGCGTGGGAGAAAAGACCGACTTCGATAAACTTATCTTGCGAGTAGAAACAGACGGCACGATTGACGCGATTGAAGCGGTCAACCAGGCGGTCCAAGTCCTTACCGACCATGTCTCTACCCTCAAGAATTTGACTTACAGTGAATAATGTATGAGACATCGCCGTGTTGGGAAAACCCTTGACCGTAACGCTACCTCGCGCCTCGCGCTTTTGCGCAGCCTCGCGACGTCGGTCATCCTCTATGAACATGTCAACACCACGCTCGCAAAAGCGAAGGCTGTTCGCCCGTTTGTAGAAAAACTTATTACCCGTGGTCGCTCAAAGAGCCTCGTCAGCCGACGATTGCTCATGAAGGATCTTTTATCTGAAGGCGCTGTCAACAAAGTGCTCGAAGAGCTTGGTCCTCGCTACAGCACGCGCCCAGGTGGGTATACGCGTATCTTGAAGCTTGGCTCTCGTAAGGGGGACGGAGCGGAAGTCGCGCAGATTCAATTGGTGAAATAACTATGGCCTGGAAAAATACACGTGGCATGGCCACGATTACACGCAAGACCGTCACGATTGATGCTACCGACAAGGTAGTCGGTCGTTTGGCGACGTCGATTGCGAAGATGCTTTTGGGCAAAGACCAGCCTGGGTATACGCCTCATATTGATACGGGAGCGATTGTGAAGGTTACGAACGCCGATAAGTTGGTGTATACAGGAAAAAAGATGGACCAAAAAGTCTTCTTCCGTACGTCCAACCGTCCTGGTGGGCTTAAGCGCACGCCAGTCGCGAAGCTTCAGCAAGAGGATCCGGGCGCTATTTTGGAGCATGCGGTTCGCTACATGTTGCCAAAGAATCGCACCCAGAACACGCGTATGAAACGTTTGACGATTGTGAAATAACTATGGCTACGGAACCTAAGAAAAAGACGGCCGCAGCAGCCCCTAAAGCTCCTCGCGCAAAAGCCGTAAAGAAGACGAAGGAAAAAGAAGAGACGGTGGCTGCCGAAGTGGTTGCTCCTGCTCCACGTTTGGAAGCTGGCTCTTACATTAATGGCCTTGGTCGTCGCAAGACGGCGATTGCCCGTGTGAAGCTTGTCAAAAATGGAACGGGTCAAATCAAGGTCAATGGTCGTGATGCAGAAGTCTGCTTCCCCGGCTTTGAACTTGGTGGCTTGGTGAAGATGGCGCTCAAGGTAGTTGGTATGGAAACGGGGATGGATGTGATTGCTACCGTGACCGGAGGTGGTATGCGTGGTCAAGCGGAAGCCGTGCGTTTGGGTGTCGCCCGCGCATTGGTAGAGCTCAACCCAACCTATCGCAAGACCCTCAAGAAACTTGGCTACATGACACGTGATCCACGTGCCAAGGAGCGTAAGAAACCGGGTCTTAAGAAGGCGCGTCGTTCGCCACAGTGGTCCAAGCGTTAATCGTACGATTGAATCACAAAGAGCAGGCTATTTGGCCTACTCTTTTGGTTGCTCTGATAAGGATAAATATAGTTGCCCTGGAACGTATAAATATCGCTTAAAATAAGCAAAAAATGAGGGTAAAGGCTTGCCAAAATGGTCAAAATCGTGTATAGTGGGCGGTTGCCTTTTTGGCTTTTGGAGGTAGGCATAAAACATCTTCATCGTTGACAGCATAAGATTGCTCATGCGAACTCGGCTTCGGCCGGGTTTTAGATTCTTGGCTGCATATACATCTATTTTATCTATGATTCCTCGCTTTACTTCTACCCTTGCCTCGGTATGTTTGGCGTTGTTTGTGGTGCTTGGATGTGTCACGGTAGCTGACGCGAGCACTCGTTTTTGGGTAGGAGGAACAGGGGATTGGGATGCATCGACGACGGAGCATTGGAGTGAGACGTCGGGTGGTCCGGGTGGGGCGAGTGTTCCTTCGGCTTCGGATGATGTTGTCTTTGATACTGCTTCGCATGCGATAGATTACACGGTTACCGTCACATCTGCGGCTCAGGCTGCCAGCTTGACGATGGCTAATCCAGCTTCTGGTGCCCTGACATTTGCTGGGAGTGCACCCGTGAGTGTTTTTAGCAGTTTTACGGGCCCATTAAGAGGTGTTTGGTCGCATACGGGTACGATGACGTTTGCGGCGACTTCCGTGGGAAATACGATTACTTCGAACGGAGTCACCTTTGGTGGTCCGGTTGTTTGGGATGGTCTTGGGGGAGGTTGGGTGCTGCAGGATGCATTTGCGCAAGTAGCAACGGCACTCACCACGAATACGAATGGGATGTTGGACACGAATGGACAAGCGGTTACGCTTGGGAGTTGGGTTCTTGGGGTTGGCACAAAAACGATTGCGTTAGGTGCTTCGACCGTTACGATTCGTGGGACTTCTGTTAATTTTGCTGACAATAATGCCAACTTTGCGTTTGATGCGGGTACTTCGTCTCTCATTTTTGATAAAACGGTCGTTGGGAGATTGGTGTTCGCGTTGGGAGGAACTGCCTTTTATGATGTTTCCGTTATTCGATTACCTGGTGGATTTACACCGACCGGTAATGGAACATTCCATCATTTGACCATCAATGGAACGTTGCTTGGGGCGGGTAATCGTCTTTTAGAGATTGATTCTGGCGCTACCTGGAGCGTGAATGGCGTGTTTACCTATATTGGATTTGATGCGGCGAAGAATCGTGGTCGTTTTCGCGCGTCGACGACCGGTGCTTCGGCCACGGTTGCATTGGGTGCGACGGGTTCTGTTGTGTTCACGAACATTGATCTTGCGGATATTGTTATCACGGGAGCCGCTGTGCCTGTAACGGGAGATTCATTAGGGGATTGTGGGGGAAATAGCGGTATTACGACTTCGCCGGCCGTTACGAGATATTGGGTTGGCGACACGGGAGTCATGTCATCTACCGATCATTGGTCGGCGACGAGTGGCGGGCCCTCGGGTGCGACCGTTCCGTTACCGCAGGATACGGCGATTTGGGATGCGCACTCCTTTACGAGCGAAGGGCAAAGGGTAGATTTTGATATGATGCGTATAGGTACGATGGATTTTTCTCAAGTGACGAATCGTCCAGCGTTGAATTACGTTAATCCGTATTCTTCGGGTCATCTTGTGTTTGGAAGTGTGCTGTATTCGCCAAATATGTCCATCACGGTGAATGATGCGGCCGCAGGAACGGATGTCCTTAACTTAAATGGACGAGGAAATCACGTGTATAGCGGTGCTGGGTTGATTCTGCCCGCGAATTTTCGGGGAATTAATGTTAATACTCCTGGTGGGACGTATACGCTTGGCTCTGATCTTTATCTTGATACAACGCGAACATTCAATCTTGTGATGGGGACGTTTGATGCCGCGACCTATAACGTAACGACGGGCGCATTTGCGAGTAATACGTTGAATACGCGTACGCTTAAGATGGGAACGGGAACCTGGAATATTACGGGGAGTGGGACCGTTTGGAATGGAGCAGTCTCGACGGGGATGACCCTCTTGCCGGGTTCATCGACGCTTGTATTCACAGATGAGAGTGCTATTACCAAGACGATTGCGGCGGGCGTAGGCGCTGCCACGTTCAACAATCTTTGGATTACGGGGAATGGCGCTGGAAGCTATGTTTTCTCTCTGCCGCTCACGGCCGTGGATTTTAAGGATGATAATCGTGTAGCTCATACGCTCCAGTTTTTGCAAGGAGCTACGTATACATTTACTACCTGGCAGGTAAATGGGAACATGGGAAACCTTATCAGTCTTATTTCTTCGAGCGATGGTTCGTTTTTTCATCTTATTTCTCGTGGTTCGACGGCGTTCCGCTCAACGTATTTATCCATTAAAGATGCTCATGCGAGTGGTGGTGTCGGCTTCTATGCGGGGAAAACTTCGGTTGATGTAGGGGGGAACGTTGGATGGACGTTTGGAGATGCGCCTGAAGTCATCGTTCCTCCTTCGCCCCCTGTTGTGATTGCTCCGGTCGTTGGTTCTGGAGGGGGAGCTACCACGGCCAGTTCCTCCACTTCCACGCCGGTCACCTTTACCTTCACGAATACATCCGCTTCATCTGTGCGACCGTTTGTGAGTCCGCCGGTAACCTCTTTTTCGATCAGCGATCGTTTGGTGAGTTCTCACTCGTATCATCCAGGGTTCAGGGGTTGGAGAGGGGTCGGTTGTCCTGTGAGGGGTAAGCCTGTTTTTTGCCCTGTTTCCATTGGTGTATTGGCTGGGCGTTGGTTGGACTATAGGATTGGTCGGTCGCTATTCGTTGTCATTGGGTTGGGGAACGGGTTTTAAGACAAACATCTTCACGAGGTGAGGGAGGTGTGAAATAGTGAGATCGGCTATCAAATACGAACAAAAAACTTCCATATCTCACCTATCGTCCTGCTCCGTTTGAGACGGTTCACAGACTCACCCTCCTGGTTCTGTCGCCGGATGAAGAGATCGAGTGCTGTGAGCTGGTGGATAGGATCCTGAGCAAAGAGTCTTTCGACAGACAGAGTGTCGTCCAGCACTTCATCGATTTGCAGCGTCAGGATCTGATCTGTGTAGACGAGACCACCTCTGGATACTATGGATCGGTGAATGGTTTTGAGGTTTCTTAGGCGTTTTTCTTTATTATCTTTCGAGAAGCTATCTCTGTTGTTGATAGACGATTTGTGGTATTGTTGCTCATACTGGGTGTTTCACCTGTCTGTTCTTATGCGATCTTTTTTCTCTATGTATAAAATAAGCATTTTTTTGCTCATCCTCACTATTTTTCTTGGATGGTCATCTGCTAGCCATGCGGCGGTCTGTTCGATTTCTACGCCTACGGTGATTACGCAGACGTATATAAACAATAATAGTTGTACCTCGATTAATATTGAAGGAAGTGTAAGTACTACTTGGCTCGGAACCACGGATTTGTCCGGCGGAACTGTTACGGTGAAAAATGGTTACACAATGACGATGGGGAGTTCAAGCGCGATGGTTTTAGGGGCGACTGATGATCTTGTTATTGAATCCGGTGCGACAGTCACTCATCGTCCTGAAGACTCAAATGGTGTTCAGATTACTGCACGAAATATATCCGTTTTAGGTTCTGTCAATGTTTCAGATAAGGGATGTAGTGGAGTTGCAACTGAGCAAGGAAGAGGTCCTGATTTAACAACGGGCACTTGCTCTGGAGGAACTGCTGGTTACGGAAAAAGTCGTTGGGGTGGTGCATCTCATGGTGGGACAGGAGGAACCTATGGAGAGGGTGCTGCCACGGTTCTGTATGGAGACCAGTTTAATCCTACGTACCTAGGTTCTTCTGGTGGAGGTGGATCTGGTTCTGAGCCTGGAGGGAGTGGTGGTGGTCGTGTACGCCTTATTGCTACGCAAACCCTTACTATTTCCGGTTCTGTTTTAGCAAACGCAACGATGACTGGAATCGCAGGTGTTTCTGGCGCGGGTTCAGGGGGGTCAATTTATCTACAGGCATCAACATTAGTTTTGAGTGGGAGTGTGCAGGCGAATGGCGGAACTGGGATCGAGCAGGGCGCTGGTGGTGGTGGAGGGAGAGTAGCTATTTATTATGCGACGGATGGGGGCATTTCTCCGCAAAATGTGACGGCGAGAAAAGGGGTTCGAGGTGGTGATAATGCGCAGGGAACAGCTGGCGATGGATCGAACGGTACGGCTTTTTTATTAGATAGGACATCGGATGATGGTGCGGGAACGATCTATGTGACGGGTGGTATTTATGTTTCTTCTACGGTTGATCTTGTTAGACAGCAAATCTATGCCTATCCTGGGGCATTATTTCGGTGTATGGGGACTGGAGGTGCGTTGCTTCTTGAGGCTCAGACGATCAATCTCAATTCGGTAGATTGGATCTGTTCAAATAATTATAGCAGTGTGACTGTGTCATCCACTCAGTTGCTTTCCATGTCTAGTTCAACAATGAGCTTTAGCGGGTCAATCAGTAACGTTTCTCTTTTAGGCCATGCGGGAATCTATTCAACCTCGACAATATGGACTTTTTCGAATCTTGACACCCTCACGCTTGGTGCTACATCGACATGGATTGCCACCTCTTCTACGGTTTCCAATACGAAAGCGGGATCACGTACGTTTTTTCAGGGTCCTTCGTCACTAACATTTACTAATTTTGTATTTTATGGAGCTCAAAATCATGGTACGTCAAATGCCCTTTCGGCTCTAACTTTTACTGATACCGTGGGTCTTACGTTGACTCAATCATCTCATCTTTACACGAGTGTTTCTTCGACGATTGCTTCGTTGAGTATCTCTTCAAATTCTTCTATTAGTGCATCTGGAAAGGGTTGTGCTGGTACAACGAATGATGTTGGTAGAGGTCCAAGTGAAACTACGGGGGTTTGCGCTTCTAGCGTTACTGGATACGGTCCATATCGTTGGGGTGGTGGTGGGCATGGAGGTTCGGGTGGTAACTACGGAGAAGGTGCTGGATCTACCTATGGAAGTTCAGCAAGTCCAAGCCTCGTTGGTTCATCAGGTGGCGGTGGCGCCGGTACGGCTGGTGCTAACGGAGGTGGTCGAATCCGTTTGAATATTACAGGTGCGTTAAGTAATTCTGGTACGATCTCAGCGGCTGGACAGAGTGCTTCTGTTCTTTTGGCGCAAAGTGCTGGATCCGGGGGATCTATTTGGATTACGTCCGGTTCTATTAGCGGGTCAGGTACATATACGGTTGCAGGTGGTACGGGTTCTCAACAGGGCGCTGGTGGTGGTGGTGGAAGGATGAATGTCAGTTTTTCTTCTGGCGCATCTACGACGGCTACATTTGATGTATCCGGGGGAGCGGGGGGTGAGTTTAGTGGTGGAAGCGGTGCGGGTCAGGCCGGTAGCTTTTTAAGTGTTCTTTTGAATCAGTCGCCAAGCACTCCTACGTCACTTGGTCCGACGGCGCTCGTGAACGGATCTACCACAGGGACAAATACCCCTACGTTTTCTTTTACACTGTCTGATCCGGATGTGGCTGATACAGTGAAATACAGAATCCAAATTGATAATTCGAGTGA
Organism: uncultured Gammaproteobacteria bacterium; assembly: GCA_964541725.1. Classification (GTDB taxonomy): domain Bacteria; phylum Patescibacteriota; class Patescibacteriia; order 2-12-FULL-60-25; family 2-12-FULL-60-25; genus JAGOUY01. The sequence goes on along the minus strand of CAZIQG010000030.1, from coordinate 1,492 downwards.
TTTTTCTTCCCCGGTTGTCGATTATACCTCGGCTTTAGCGGCTCAGGGCGCGCGTACCTTTCAAGTGGGGCAAGTGTCAGGATCAGGGAGCTATAGTGTTGGCTCGTCTGGGCAAACCTTGTCGGATGGTTCCTATTATTGGCGTGTGAAAACCGTGGACGCGAATGCGGTTGAATCTTCCTACACGACGGCGAATAGTGGGGCGATTGCCTTTATTGTGGATGGGACGGTGCCGACGGTTCAATTTGCCCAGGCTACGGCTTCTGCTCTCGAAAGTGTGACAGCTACGTCTGTTCGGATCTTGTTGAGCGCCGCTCATTTTGAAACGGTGACGGTTAACTATGCGTTAACAGGAACCGCTACGGGTGGGGGAACGGATTATACATTGGCGGATGGAACAGCTACCATTCCGATTGGAAATACCACGGCGACCATTGACCTGGTAGTGGTTGATGATGCGATGTTGGAAGGATCGGAAACAGTTGTTTTTACGCTTTCTTCACCTTCGCAGGCAACGTTAGGTTCAAATACTTCTTTAACGTATAGCATTACAGATAATGATACGGCGGGAGTCACGCTGTCTGCTTCTGCATTAACGGTGACGGAGGGGAATACGGCTGGTAGCTATACAGTTGTGTTAACGTCGCAACCCACGAGTACGGTTCAGATTGCTCTCACCTCTTCGCTTGTCGTAGCAGATGCTTCTCCGAGCACGTTATCGTTTACCTCTTCCAATTGGAGCACGCCTCAGACGGTCACGGTTGCTGCTCTTGATGATACGAGTATCGATGGTTCGCAAACCATGATAATCACTCATACGATTTCTGCATCCACGGCGTCTGGATATCCTCAATCTACCAATGTTGGAACGGTGACGGTAACGGTTTTGGATAATGATGGTCCTTCAAGTAGCGGAAGTTCTGGAGGTGGAGGCGGAGCCACGAGTGGCTCATCGGGGAGTGGATTGGTGACGCCAGTTACCTGGACGTTTATCCAGCCTGCACAGGAAAAGCCTTCTGTTGTTGATCCGCCTATCTCTTCTCCTGTTCCTCCGTTAAGCATCCCTCCATCTACATCCCCGATTACTACCGTTCTTAATCTGGCGGATCCGCTTCGCATCGCAGAACTTTTGAACAACGGCCAGCGTGACTTAACGCGGGAAGCGCAAGCCCTTACGCGTGTGGAGCAGGATTTACGCAGGCTTCGTTTAGATTCCTCTGTGGAAACGCGTATTGCTCATTCGGTATTCCTTGCGTATGGCGCTTCTGATGTGACGGCGCGTTTGGGCATGGGCGAACGGGAGGCCTTATTACGAGATGCGTATGAGACGATGCGCACATCGAGGGTGTCGGTGACGGATTTAGAACGGATGGCACGTGGGGTTGTGCCAGAAATGAGAAGCCTTGCCCAAGAGCGTGCTCAGTTACCTCGGGTTCGTCAGACCTTTCGCACGATCTACGGACACGAGCCAAATTTTCGGAATGCGGAAGAG
>CAZIQG010000029.1:0-12405 GCA_964541725.1 uncultured Gammaproteobacteria bacterium | reverse complement strand
CAGCCCACCAGTCCGGATTCGCATTCGTAATTTGCGTCAAAAAATCACGACGGTCATTGGTATTCGCAAAGCTTGCAATCGGGCTGGTTTGGATGGGTTGAGGCGCGTTATTGGTCAGATTTGTCCGTAAACGATCGTTATCGCGGATCACAAGTGGGATGCGCGTTTCGCGTGGATACGAAATGACGTAGGCGTCGAGCAAAGACCAGAGGGTGTACCCCCAAAACACCACGCTCAATACTACAAGCAAGGCATATCCTGCTTGGCGCAGTTGCAAACGATGTCGTACCCACCAATTCGCTGCCTCCAATTCTCGATTGGTGAATCCTCCTCCAATTTGATACGAATCAGACATGTAAGAAAGTATATCCTACGGAAGGAAAAGTAAGAAATGAGATGAAGCGTTGGGTTTGTGATAGAATAAAACCCATCTATGCCAGATGGGCGCGTATCTATGAACGAACATTCTTCTTTCGTCTCGGAACGTCTACCTACCGTTCCGTTCGCGATCAGAAAAATCGAGTATCCTTATGATGGAGAAGGGGTGGCCGAATGGCCTAAGGATCTTCTGCCTGCCGAAAAAATTTCAACCGAGAAAGATGCTTTGATGGAAAAGCTCGCCGTGTGGATGCGTGAACAAGGCCCACAGAGCGAAGAGGTGTACAAGCTAGTGTTTAAAGTCGCGAGTTATGATTTACGAGATGGGCTTAACTTGGCTCAAGACGTTGGTCTACCTGCAGCCAAATTACGCGAGATGGTCTTCCAGGCACAGCTTGTCCCTTGCCCATCGTTGATTGCAGCGCTGAGAGGTATCGATGCGTTTACAGATCCTTTAGGAGCGCTCTTAGCGGCCGCTCCCAGACAAAAAAGGCATAGAACTCCAGAAGAAGAGCTGACGCTCACAGAATCGGAAAAAGAAATTGAAGCGTTAAGAGAGGTGAGGGATCTATCGCGTGTGACGCGCATTGACCAGAGAGTTGTGAGGGAAAACGTGCTGTCCGCTGATTCTGTTCGTCAACGCATCGATGCGCAACCCTTGTCTACAGAGGGCGAGGCTTATTTAGAAGAAATAAAAACCGTCTATAGTAGTGTCGCTTATCATAACCCTGCTCTGCGTTATAAGACCTTATCCCTAGAAGAACGAGATCCGCTTGAGCATTTATCTCCCGAAGAAGCTGGAGCTTTAGAGTTTGTACATCGAGTCAAAGAGACCCACGGGTACGATCGGTACATGGATCGTGAAACGCTGGCGCTTGGTGTAATCAGGGGTGAGTGCGGACCTGAAATCGCAGCGGCTGTAGAATTCCCCGATGGTACGCCGGACCAATGGGAGGATGGTGATAGGCAGCGTGTTTTACAAAGGATAGACGCGTTCCAGAAAGCCTTGGGCGACTATGACAACCCGCTCATGGCTATAAGTAACATGGTTTGGGTATACGTAAAGAGAAATAGGGCGTATGACGAAGAAGATAAAAACGTGTATCTATCAGAGATATCCTGGCGTCTAGCTTCGCACAAAGGGATTTCTGATTGGTTAAGGGATAAAACGGTCCGCGATCATCCATTGCGCGATCTAAAAAGCGAAGCACGACAACATGCGGCCGAGTTAAGGCGTATCCGTAAACAATTTACCCGTTTAGCAGAAGAGTATGCGACAGAAGGCGATACCTACCAGGCAAGACAGGCAGAAAAGAGAATTGAGGTGCTGTCAAAGCTGATTGAAGTGATGACGCAAGAATTTCAAGAGGAACGAAATCAATATTCTCCCAACCCAGACAGCATAGGATTGCTGGATGATATCGCGTATGCCGAAAATCCGTATCAGGGTGTTGATCGGTTTCGAGAATTCTTTTATGACGGAGTCGGCGGTCGCCGTCCTCTGTTGCTTGGGATAGGGGTGTCAGCTCATCAATCCGTCTTTCATCCTGAAGAAGTAAAAGGATTGTTTGAAGCCCTGTTTCCAGAAACGACGGCATTCATAGGAGGCAGAGGAGTGTTAAAAGGGCTTGAAGAAAGAAATCAGCATGCCTACCGGCAGGAACAGTATCGCGAAACCTCGCGCGCCTTCGCTCCCAAAGATCGTTCATTGAATTACGACGGAGATCCTAAGGCGAGAGGCAGTAGACTCATGGAGTTCCCAGAACCATTCAGCGGTAATCTGGTGCAAGGGTTATACAAGCGCTACGACGACAGAAGGCAGTCTTGGTCTCAGCCAGAGACCTCTGCGCAAGCAGATATTAAACAACCGTTTAAAGATACGGTCATGCGTCTGGATGTGAATAACTATGGAGACGATCGACGTGTGCGCTTGCCTCAGACATTGCAAAGTCAGATTCTGCTCGATCAGATTTTAGTAGAGGTGTATAGACGGCCAGGTGAAGGAACTGTCCAGCGTGCACTCCGACCTCGCGTAACCGCTTGGGGCCAACTAGAAGTCGAGCTCCCTCCGCACCCTCCAACGGTAGTAGCTGTTTCATACGTCATGCGCGAATCATTGAACCCTCCCCAGCCAGAAAACCTTACGCAATTAGGCTATGAAGAATGGTTGAAGAAAGAGTTTATCTCATCTGTCGATTTAAAGAATGAACAAGAAAAAGCCTCCCTGTGTCTCCCCGCGTCAATCAAGGCGTTTGTTGATGGGATAAGTGCTTTGCCACCGTTAGAGCGGGTGGTGCGTATTCAAGAAGAGGTGAAAAAGATCGGATATTACGATAGAGAAAATGGGGAAGTGGCCTATGTAAAACGTCATCAACGGCGAGTGGACCGTTTCGAGACCTTGCGTGTGAGGATGGAGGAGGTTCGACGGAGACGCCCCAACGTGTCAGGAGAGAAAGCATTTGCTGGAGTATGCGTTGATTTTGAGGAGATGTGTAACGCAATGCTCGCGTACTCAGGCATTTACTCAGGGAAAATTGACAGCATTCGTGTGAATAAGGCCACCGAGGCGACGACACAAAACGTCCACGCCTGTGCCTATGTAGTTTTTCCTGATGCACAAGGTCGACGAACAATGATTGAAGTAGATGCGACGCCTGCGATCGATGGCGAGGATGGGTCAGATGAACCAAGTCTCGCGGCTAACCTCGGTGCTCCGCCTCCGTTGCGTGAGGTGTTAAAAGAAGTCCTTTCTTCACAGCAAGAAAGAGAAATACGAGAAGTAGATATAAAGATGGAGTCTGATGAGGGAATTCCAAAGGAATTCAGAAAACCAAGAAGGCAAGATGTGAAACGTGTTCACGGGTTCCCTGCCCGCGAACCGCTTGATGATGCTGTGCTTAGAGCTCGGTTGGAACAGCTTTCAGCCACAGAACGGCAGTTAGCACAAGAAATCGCCAGTCAGCTCACACATGAGGATCGAGCGTGTCTTTTGAGTCTGCGCGATTTATTGATGTACACCGATTTAAAACAGACCTTGTCAGGAGCAGCGAGGATTGATCTTACGCATCGCGTGCTTATTTTGAAGATGTTGGGACCCGCGACAGAGAGAAGGGATCCGCCTCGGGAGCAGCCTGCCTTGGTGCAAGCGATGGCGCTGGTACGCAAATGGAAAGAGGTACAGGTAGATTGGAGCACCTATTTTGGTTCTCCTCGAGCTGCGAGCGAAGCCTTAAGAAATTGTATGGAAGTCATGAAAACCCGTGTCTCCCCAGCCCTAAGTAGCGCGGCAAAAAAGCTGACAGCGCTCGTCTAAGCCTGGGGCGCAAGGCAGGTCTATTTTATCTTGACAAACACCCTTTTCCTCCTAAGCCCCCTCTGCTAAGATCTTCCCGTTATCATTATGGCTACTGCAAAAATTAAAGGTGCGTACGGAGCAGAACAAATCTCCGTCTTAGAAGGTCTCGAGCCCGTGCGTAAGCGTCCGGGAATGTACATTGGATCAACGGGTCCAGATGGTTTGTTTCATTTGTTGCGCGAAGTCGTGGACAACTGTTTCGACGAAGCCATGGCCGGCCACGCTGACGAAATCACGATCACGTTGTTGCCAGAGGATAAGGTCGCTATTTCCGACAATGGTCGTGGCATTCCCGTTGAAACGCATAAGCAGTACGGTGTTTCTGCCTTAGAATTAGTGCTGACCAAATTGCATGCCGGGGGAAAATTTGGTGGGGATGAGAGTGGCTACAAAATTTCTGGTGGTTTGCACGGGGTGGGTGTATCCGTTGTAAACGCCTTGTCTGATTGGTTAGAAGTGACGGTTGAACGTGATGGAGAAAAATGGATCCAAGAATACAAGCGTGGCATCCCTCAATATAAAGCCAAGAAAATCGGCACTAGCCGTCGCCACGGCACGACGGTCGCGTTTAAACCGGATGCCTCCATCTTTACCGAGGGGATTTCCTTTGATTACAACCGCGTCCTCGACCACTACCGTCAGCAATGCTACCTCACCAAAGGGATTAAGTTGCTCGTCATCGATGAACGCAATGCCGGCCAACACGATGTCCACGGTTTTTATTTTGATGGGGGAGTGGCCTCATACGTCCGCTACCTCAACCATCGTAAACAGCCCAAACACGACAATATTTTCATGGTGGAGAAGCAGATCGATAAATCCGAAGTTTCAATCGCGCTTCAGTATACGGATGACTACCAAGAAACCCTGTTCGCATTTACCAACAACATCATCAACCCAGAAGGAGGAACCCACGTCCAAGGCTTCCGCACCTCCGTCACGCGTGTTTTGAATGCCTATGCACGCGCCAAAGGTTTCTTAAAGGAAAAAGAAGACAACCTCTCTGGCGAAGATGTGCGCGAAGGCATGACCGCCGTCATTTCCATCCGCTACCCAGAACCACAATTCGAAGGTCAAACCAAAGCTAAGCTCGGTACGCCAGAAGTGCGTGGCGCCGTCGACTCCGTCATGAGCGAAGCCTTCGCGATGTACCTCGAAGAGCATCCACGTGATGCTGAAGCCATGATTGGTAAGTGTATCTTGGCGCAACGTGCGCGTGCGGCGGCTCGTGCCGCTCGTGATACGGTGTTGCGTAAAGGCGCCCTCGAAGGCATGACCTTGCCGGGTAAGTTGGCAGACTGTTCTTCTAAGAATGCGGCTGAATCTGAGCTCTATATTGTAGAGGGAGACTCTGCAGGAGGTTCCGCCAAACAAGGACGTAACCGCGAAAACCAAGCCATCTTGCCTTTGCGTGGAAAGATTTTAAACGTCGAACGTGCTCGGTTAGACAAAATGTTGGCCAACAACGAAATAAAAAATCTCGTCATCGCCTTCGGAACGAGTATCGGCGAAACCTTCGACATCAGTAAGCTCCGCTACGGACGCATCATCATCATGACTGATGCCGACGTCGATGGCGCGCACATCCGAACATTGCTACTTACCTTGTTCTATCGCTACTTCCCGCAATTGATCCACGGCGGCCACGTCTACATTGCTCAGCCACCGCTCTATAAAATTTCGTTAGGTAAAAAGGCGCACTACGCCTTTACCGAAGAGGAGCGCGACAAGTTTACGGCGGAACTCTTAAAGCAAAAAGAAGAGCGCGCGAAAGCTAAGAAAGGGAGGAAAGAAGAAGTTGTCGAAGAAGAAGTTGTCGAAGCCGCCGAAGCGACAGAAGGGGAGGAAGGTGTGATTAAAATGGGCGGCGTCGACGTTCAACGCTACAAAGGTCTCGGTGAAATGAACGCCGAACAATTGTGGGAAACCACGATGGATCCTGTCACGCGCACTCTCAAGATCGTCACCGTCGATGATGCACAAAAGGCAGATGAAGTCTTCGACATTTTGATGGGATCTGATGTGGCACCTCGTAAGAAATTCATCCAGACAAATGCGAAGAGTGTAAAAAACTTGGACGTGTAAAAAATGATAGATTCTAAAAGACCGGGCAACCGGTCTTTTGACTTTTTTTGAAAGACATTGTTCACTTAATGGGTAAGAAAGGAGAGCAGCCTTGAAGAATACAGAATGTCTGACCGTCTCAGACCATCAGGTAGGGGCAGCGTGCCTCGATCGGGATCGAGGGTTCCTCAACGAGCTTCGCCCTCGCGCTAGAGTTGGGGAACAGCCGACCATCCCCGCGTCGTCCCCTCCCGCACCGGATCCTTCCGCTACAACCAGCTTCAATCCACCGGATGGATTCATCTGCGAGCTGCGCTAGCCTCTTTTTTCTCTTCCTCCCCCGACCCCCTCATGCGTCGGGTTTCTGCTTTTTTAAGACAAAATAATTAAATAAAAAGCGGTTTTGACTTTATCGTGAAATTATTGTTGAGTAGCGGCATCCTAGTAGGTCTAGGAAGGGTTCATACGGAGAAGTGGGTCATGAAAGCGAATGCAGTGTTCATTCTCAAGATCGGTGGCGATGTCGTTCTCGACCCCAGGGCGATGCAGACCATGGTCGACGTGGTGCGTCGACATCGCGCGAAGGGTCACGGCGTGGTTCTCGTCGCCAGCGCTCCTCGGGGAGCTACCAACTACCTGAGGGAGCGTAACGCATCCTCGACTGAAGAAAGTCGAGTTGCTGCAGAGGATAAGTATATCGACTTGGTCATGCGGTGGATGAGGTCCATGGGCATGAACAACGATGTGTGCGACGGCGCGCAGGCGTCGCTCATTCTTGATTTCAACGGGGGTAAGAGCGGAAATTACCCCCTCTGGTCCGACGCCATTCTTGCCATGGGTGAGAAGGGTACGGTGGAGGTGCTCGAGCTGTTTTTTCTCGCGCATGGTCTGTCCGCATGTTTCGTGAAGGTCTGGGAGAGCGGTATGCTGACGGATCGCCAGTTCGGCGCCGCGCGTCCGCTTCCGGAAGCGCGTGACAAGCTGCTCAACAGTATTCTTCCCGTCCTCAATAAGGGGGAGGTCGCTATCGTGCCTGGTTTTGTCGGTCATACCGAGGACGGGCAGATCACCACCCTCGGTCGCAGCGGCTCCGATCTCACGGCTACGTTCGTGGCCTGGGCGCTCGGAGCGCAGAGCGTGGAGGTCTGGAAAAAAGACGTGCTCCACACCGCCGATCCGTATATCCTCAAGCACGCTCTCCCCATCCTCTTCCTGAGTTTAGATCAGGCGGCTGAGCTCGCGGCGCACGGCATGGCAGCCCTTCACCCGGCGGCCATGGAGCCGCTCAGAGGCACGAAGGCGGTCGTGCACGTGAAGAGTGTCAGCGCTTCTCATCTCAAGGGGACGCGTATCAGTAGCAGTGGTGGTGGCTCACGCTGCGCCGGAATTACGCTCAGTCCTGGTCATGTCCTCTACACCGCCAGAACCGGTGCCATGGTCGACGCGGTCGGTTCGCTCAGAGCAGCGTCGAATGCACTCAATGAAATGGGATATCCGGTGGGTCTCACGGCCTCCGGTCAGACGTCCTTTACGCTCTCTGCATGCGTCGCGAACAAGGAAACGGCTGCGGTTCGGGAGCGTATTCTCACCCAATGCGGAGTCGAGACGGAGGTCACCTACCGCACCGGCTGCACGATTCTGACGATCGTGGGCGGGAATAGGGGTGTTACCCCCAAGGTTCTCGCGGCTATTACCGCAGCACTCGCACGTGCTCGCATCCCGGTTATTTCTATTTCGATGGCTGCCTCCCTTAAGCTGGACTCCGATCCGACGAGTTGTCAGGTGGTGGTCGCTGACAGGCGCGGACGAAACGCCCTGAGCGTGGTACACGCTGCTCTATACGGCAAGCCGCCCAAGCGAACCCGTACGCCGCGCAAGCGTAAGGCGTAAATAATACAATAAATTCCTTCCTTCACCTCGCTTCTGTCTCACAGACGAGGTCTTTATTTTTAAGTGTAAATGAGATTTTTGGCATTTTCCTCAATCCACGCTATGCTGGGTATATGAAGTCTCAAGCCTCCAAAATTCTCTCCCATTGCCCCCTGTGCAAAAAAAATTATCCAGATGATGCCGTCCAATCTTTGGGCGAACAGGGCGGGGCAGATATCTACCACTGCACCTGTAAGGCCTGCGGCCATGCCATGATCGCGGTTGTCTTAGAGCAGGCCGGGCTCGTAAGCTCCATTGGGATGGTCACGGATCTTGAAATCCACGATGCCATCAGTTTTTATAAAGCCAAACCTATCAGCAACGACGAATGCGTCGAAGCCCACCGTGTTTTAGAACATCATAGCCAGGAGCTGTGTAAAGCGCTTATTTCAGCTAAAAAAATAGACTAATAATCTAGCACGTTTGGGGTTGGTAGGTTGGGTTTAAAAATAGGTGCATGAATTCTTGACAATTCTCCCTTTTTCCCTTATCCTAGCCACACTTTTAACGTCGATGATGGTAGCGCCGCTTAGAGCGCAAGAGTACATCGACCCTCCAAATTATGGGTTCCTACCTGTTATCCGCGATCAAGCGTGAAGGCCGTGTCCAAGATATTCGTGCGGCCAGCCGCATTCCTGCCATCATGTATGGAAAAGGGATCGCGCCTCAGCAACTTTCCGTGCCTCGTTCTGAGTTCGTGAAAGTGGCGAAAGCCGCTGGTTCTTCCAGCTTGATCGACCTCAGCATCGACGGCCAAGCCCCCGTCAAAATCCTTGTAAAGGAAGTCCAGCGCCACGTCTTGCGTATGGATCCAATCCACGTCGATCTATACCAGGTCAACATGAATACCGAGATCACCGCCCGAGTCCCTCTCGTATTCGTGGGTGAGTCCGCCGCCGTCAAGACTGCGGGTGGTACACTCGTGAAATCCATGGATGAACTTGAGGTTGAATGTTTGCCAGGGAACTTACCACACGAAATCGAAATCGACTTGAGCAAACTCGTCGACTTCGAAGCAGCGATTACTGTGGGAAGCTTAACCCTCCCAGCCGGTGTCAAAGCTACGGCAGATGCCGAGCTTACAATTGCGACCGTCTCTCGTCCGTTGACGGAAGAAGAGCTCAAGAAGCTTGAAGAAGGTACAACGGTCGACGTTACCGCGATTAAGACCGAAGGTGAAGAAAAGAAAGCTGCGGAAGAAGCCAAAAAGGCTGAAGAAGAAGCTGCCGCTGCCAAATAACCCACACGTTCCGAACCCAGTAGAGGCAGATCATATCTGCCTCTACTGTTATTTCTCGTCATACGCTATCATCTTCCCATGTTCACCCTCCCGTTTTCCAAAGAAGACCGCCGCGCCCTCTTACCCTGGATCATCATCGGATCCGTGGTATTTTTGATCTGTTTAGTGACATTTGCCTTGATCATAACCGGTAAAACACGACGTGCCTCCTACTCAGACCCCGTAGTCACGGATTCCGTTTCAACAACGACGACCACCACGCTCATCTCGCGTCATCTCGACGGTGTCCTGGTTGCTCCCGAAGAAGCGAATGTTGCCCCCTGGGCCGTCATGATCGATAACCAGTTGGATGCGCGCCCACAAAGCGGTCTCTCGGCCGCCAATATCGTGATCGAATCTCCAGTGGAAGGCGGGATCACACGTTTGATGGCACTCTTTGCTCCGACTTCAACCTTGCCACAGATCGGCCCTGTGCGTAGTGCCCGTCCCTATTTCGTCGACTGGGCCTCTGCCTGGAATGCCAGCTATTTTCATGTCGGGGGCAGTCCAGATGCCCTAGAGCAGATAAAAACACTTGGAACGCGTTTTAAAGGCTTAAGCGAAATTGCCAATGGGTGGGCCTTCTGGCGCGCGAGTGGTCGAGCAGCCCCGCATGATGTGATGACGAACGGAGAGCGCATGCAGCAGTTGGTTGACCGCAAAGGCTTTGCTTCGAGTACGATGGCGGTCGCTTGGCATTTTTTGGATAACGCCACTTCAACCGCCACCTCCACCATTCGTCAAGGCGATGTCACGCGTGCCGTGATTGCCTATGGTGGTTCCTATAGTGTCACTTGGAGATTTGAAAAAGCCCGTAATATCTACGCCCGCTATGTCTCCGGACGCGCCGTCAAAGACCAGCTCGGCCCCGCGATCGAAGCAGATAATATCGTTGTTATAAAAACCGATGCTCAAGTCTTAGATGACAAAGGTCGCCTCCGTCTTCGCACCACTGGAAGTGGAGATGCAATCGCCTATCGCGACGGAAGCAAATTCTCCTTACGCTGGCGCCGTGGTCCAAATGAGATCATGCGCTTTGAAGGAGAGGGGGGCACAGAATTCCTTCTCCGTCCCGGTAAAACCTGGATCCAAGTCACGACCGACGACGTCTCATTTGCTGGTGTTGAGAAATAAAAACCGCTCGCGTCCACACGCATCTCGATGAATCGTAACCGATGCCTCAGGAAAGAGCCTCTGCATCTTTTCTTTTAAGGTCTTCGCCTGCGGTGGATCAAATTCAAAATACGCCGTTAACGATAAGGGATATTCTTTTATAAATTTCGCCAGCTGCTTCGCCAGCTTTAAAATCAAGGCATTTCCCTCCTCATCCGCAAATAAGGCGAACGAAGGTTCATATGCAACTACATCTTTTTGCAGAACATTTTTATCAGAATGGGGGAGATAAGGGAGATTCGCGAGCACGATGAGGGTTTTTGCTCCGTGTTTCAAAAGCGTTTGCTTGATCGAAGTCGTTAAGAGCGAGCCTTGGATAAAGGTAGGTTGATGCTCAGGCAAAAGGAGACGAGTCGCATTTTTCTTAGCGATGGCAAGAGCGCGGCCACTCACGTCTGAAGCGATGACGGGCATCATGGGAAATTTATCTTTGATACTAGTTGCTATCACTCCCGATCCTGTCCCCACATCCCAGAAGATTGCCTGAGGATCTTGCTTTTTTTTGTCATTCCCGCGAAGGCGGAAGCTCAGCCCCGCGGCAGCCTTCTCCACCAGCTCCTCCGTTTCAATCCTGGGAATGAGGACGTATTTATTCACTTCAAACATGTGTCCACAAAACTCCGCTGACCCTATCAGATACGCGAGTGGCTCATGCTGGATTCGTCGTTCTATAAGGGAGATGAAACGTTTTTGCCGGCGTTTCAAAAGAGTTTCCTCTCCATGCGCGACTAGCCAAACACGTTCTTGTTGAAGAACGAATGCTAAGAGGATCTCCGCTTCCTTCCAGGCTTGTTCGGGATAGGGGAGGGTAGAGTGGAGTTTTTCATGCCCAAAACGCAAGGCTTCTTGGATCGTCATAGGTGAATCCTTATGATCTTGCCAGAATAGGGCGTTTTTTGTAAGATCCTGTGGTTAGTGCGTATCAAGGGTTTCTCATATGAGGAGAGCCCGCCGCTCGGTTCACTCCGCAAGCCATTCGGGTCTTTCGGCAAGAGCTTGGCGGGCGCAAAAAGCATTTATCTTGCTTTATAGAGATTTTTGCGGACGTTTAGCTCAGCTGGTTAGAGCGTACGATTCACATTCGTAAGGTCGGTGGTTCGATCCCACCAACGTCCACCACAAAACATCCCTGCCAAAAAGCAGGGATGTTTTGTTGCAGCTGTCGGACGTTATAGAGAAACAGAATTTATTTCCTCTCAAGCCATGCCATCCAGAGCGGTCGTATTTCTTTACGCATAATAATTCCGGTCCTATAACCGATCCCGCGTTCATCAAACGATATGCCAAGAAAACTTGTCAGTTCTTCTTGAAGGGTTTTATCTGGTACCAGAAAAACGTTATACCCCTCCACGACATCAATCAGAGAGATAAAGTATTCGTCGATGTTCGGATGTGTTTCGCGTAGATGGGCAAGAATCGAAAGCAGGTCTTCATAGCGTGTCTCTACAAGTTGTTTTGCGCCTACGATCTCTAGCTGGCCAATGCCGATCTGTCGTCCCCCAACTTCACGAAAAGAAAAATCACCTATCAGTGTATCGTGGAGCGCCGCGTCTTCCAGATGGGATTTCGCCTGAAACATCACGGCAACAAAATCATCAGGAATGGCGTACAGCGTACGCAACCAGGCGGCAGCTTGATGGTCTCGCTCGGTAGTAACATTCGCTTTAAAGTTGACCGTATTCGAAGCGATTGCCCCGAACAAAAGATGTGCTGCCTCTCGGCTCGGAATGATATTCGCTTGTCGGAACCGTTCAACAATCAGGGTTGCTGCCGACCCAACGAGTTCAATTTGTAATTTTGCATTTGGAAATTTCTCGCCTTCGTGGAGTTGACGATGGTCAATAATTTCAACCACCCGCTCAATCGCAAGCCGAGGATCCTGGTCGGTACGTGTGCTCGTATCCACTAAGACAATCTCCTCAAAGTCACGAGGGTCTACTTCCCTTGGGAGAGAGATGTGAAAGCGTTCTGCGACATGCTGAGCTTCTGCATGCGGCGTTCCTACGATCCCAGCCGTTGCTTCGCGTCCCTGCGCACGAAGAAGCTCTGCGTATCCCACCATGCAGGCCGTTCCGTCGAGGTCAGGGTTTGGGTAGGAAGTAACTAAGAGAGGTGACATGATGGGCACGGTAAAAGATGGGAAATAATCAAGCAAGAGAGAGGAGTGGGTTAGTTAGTTAGTTAGTTAGTTAGTTAGTTAGTTAGTTAGTTAGTTAGTTAGTTAGTT
>CAZIQG010000028.1:8519-12885 GCA_964541725.1 uncultured Gammaproteobacteria bacterium | reverse complement strand
GGCGCTCAGGCGCCTCCGATCATCATCATGGGACAGGGGGCTCAGCCTGGCACGCAGGCTCAAGCGGTCGCGCCCGCGCCGCAGCAGGCCTCTCCACTGAACGCGGCCGCAGCGAATGCCCTCAACACCGCGACCAGCGCCGCCACCACCCTCGGCGGTCAGGTCGCGCAACAAGCGAGCAATCTCGCCTCACAGGCTGTGCCGGCCGCGCAGCGACTCGGTCGCGGTATCGCGGACGCGGCCGACGACGCCTGGGTTCCACCGGCGATCGTGCTCTACCTGTTCTACATGGCCTACATGATCAGTCTTATCGTACTTCTGCCCGACGCTCACCACCGCATCCAGTGGATCTCGTCGCGTGCGCCTTCTGTCACGTACGGGTGGTACATGCTCGTCTTCGGGATGTACATCCTGGTACCGATGGGCGTGTTCATGTCGGGGGTGATCGCTGGCCTCTTCCCCACCCGTGGGGACAAGCTCAACTTCCCCATCACGTGGAGCGTTTCCATCATCATGCTCCTGACCATTCCGCTGGCTCCTCTCGCGATGGGGAGCGCGCTCGGCTCGGCGATCCACTCCGCTCGGCTCGCGGGGGTGCCGGAGAGATATCTGGACGTTGTCTACACTACCGGCAATACCCTCATGATCACCGGGATCATCTGGGCCTTCATCTACGATGCAATCATTGGTGCGGCTCTCTCCACCAGCGATGCTGTAGCGGATGCCATTCGGGGAACAAACGTCCCGCTCGAGCGTCTGCGAGAAGGGCTCAGAAAGTGGGGGACGCTGGTCATCACCATCATCACCGTGCGCTACGGAGCCATGGCCTACTTCCCTCACCCTCAGCTCACCGAGGACTTTATCGATTACGGAATCATGTTGGTAATGATCGGGCTGCTGCTCTTTACCGCTACTGAGATCGAGGTGAAGATCGAGACGTGGCAGAAGGTGGTCATCGCCTTTCTATTCGTCATCGTCGGTACGACCATCTGGTTCTGGCTGCGAACCCGACACCCCGTCGAGGTCCAGCAGGTCACGACCCAGATCACCGCCCAGCGCAGCCTGCTGGAGCGTGTGTGGGACATCTGGGCCAACGATCTCGTGGTCAACGCAGGCCTCCTCACCAAGCACGGCGCGGGCTACGGTTTCTTTATTGGTCTCGTTAAAGGAGTCGTCTTCAGTGCCCTCGGCACCTTCTTCCTCTGGGCCACGGGTGTGTCATGGGGGCAGGCCAAAGGTGCGAACTGGCGCAAGCTCATCTTCGGGCCGATCTTCCTCGTCACCCTCATCGCCTCGCTCGGCATGCTCATCAGCGACCTGAGCATCGTGTTCGGATGGTTGTCCCGCCTCCGCTAAGCCGTTCCTTCAAACCCCAGGTGTGTGCCTGGGTGCGCCTCCATCGTGCGCCAAACGATGTCCTCTAACCCCACTCTTGCTACGGCTTGCAAGCGTGGGGTTTTCAAATACAACTAGGACGTACGCGTTTGGCGAATAGCTTCGTTGGAGCCTCCGGTGCTCGACGCCGTATGTTTAATACGGCTTACTCCGCTCCTCGCCTCCGCCTCGCTCTTCATCCAAACGCGTACGTCCTAACAAAAAAATAAACGCGTGCTATCCTTTTTCTCATGCAACAGTTCCTGAGGTGGTTCAAGCGTCTTTGGCAATTCTGCCGCTACTCGCGAATTACTAATCTCCTGCTCACATTTTTTATATCCCTGGGCTGGTTCTCCCTCCTCCAGCCCTGGGGCAGCTTCCGCGATCCCGATACTTTTTATCACGCCAAACTCACCGATATCATATTGCATGGCACAACGGCCATCGGTGCTAAAGGCGTTACATTCGCAAATATTTTTTTCTTACAAAACTTTCCCTGGCTCGACCTCACGCTCCTCAACGACAAATTCGTCGACCAGCATTTACTCTACCATCTAGCCCTCGCTCCATTCATAGCGATATTTGGCATGTTCCAAGGAACACAGCTCGCGACCGCGATCTTCGCCGCCCTCTTTGTAACAATATTTTATTATATTCTCCGCGCCCTCCATCTCCAACACCCCGCTCTCTGGACGTTTCTACTCGCAGTCTCCATGCCCCTCTCCTTCCGCCTCTCTCTGGGCAAAGCCACGCCATTCGCTCTATCCTTCTTCCTTCTCGGTTTGCTTCCTTTGTTGCGTCTCCGCTCCTCCTCCCCCCGAGCTGAGCTCGGTTCTCTTTCCCTCCAACGAACCCAGCTCAGCTCGGCCGTACTCGCGTTCTTCTCCGGTCTCGGCTTCGCCCTCTCCCACGGTGGCTGGATCATCCTGCTCGTTTCTCAAGTCATTCTCCTCGTGACCAGTTTTTTCTTTAGATGGATCACGCAACATGTATCGCGCAACGGTAAGCCAACCTCTCCACCTCTCCGTTCTCTTTTATTGCCTTTGGCTTTTGACCTTTGCGTTTTGACCTCTACTCTCGTTGGAATTCTCACCGGCCTCCTCCTCCACCCCAACCGCACTAATCTGTTCGCATTCCTCAAAGTCCAAGTCTTCCAAGTTGCTATCGCCACCCCAACTTCCATT
Organism: uncultured Gammaproteobacteria bacterium; assembly: GCA_964541725.1. Taxonomy (GTDB): domain Bacteria; phylum Patescibacteriota; class Patescibacteriia; order 2-12-FULL-60-25; family 2-12-FULL-60-25; genus JAGOUY01. The sequence goes on along the minus strand of CAZIQG010000028.1, from coordinate 10,327 downwards.
CAACTCGGTCTAGAATGGCTGCCGACTCCACCCATTCAATTAATTGCCAATCTCGGACCTCTTCTCATGATGGGATGTGTTGTGGCTTTGGGTTGTTTATTTGCTGTACACTATTCGTGGAAAAAGACACAGCTCGAAACACCCTTCGCTCTCGCGGTGCTGACAACGGCTCTCACCCTCTTCACGCTCAAGAGCAGCCGTATGGTCGAATATCTCGTCCCCATCCTCGCTCTCCTATTCGCGTCACTATGGAGCCTCGTTGACGTGCGCGTATTATTACAAGCGTTAAAAGAGCTATTGAAGGAACAGTATGAAGGAAAATGGAAAAAACCAATTCCGCGTTGGCTACCATCTCTCCTCGCTGGACTACTCGGGAGCATCTTTCTCATCATTATCTGTCGTGACATGCGCGGCACGTTCCTTGCTCTGCGCCTCAGTCGTCCGTTTGATCGTGTCGTGCCTATTGCAGACGCACTCAGGCAGAATGCCACACCCGGTGAACGTATTTTTCAAGATCGTTGGGACAGTTTTGGAGAATTATTTGCCCTCGCTCCACAGTTCCGCTACATCTCTGGCGTTGACCCCACCTTTCTCTTGGCCTCTAATCCGGATCTTGCCCGCGACTACGAAAACGCAAGGACAAATCTCGAGGCTCCTGTGCCCGCACCCCTTAAAACGAGATTTTTCTTAATAGAACGCACACCGAGCTGTCGAGAAAAAAATCAACAAATACTCGTAAAAACGAGTACTGCTCTTTTGTGTGAAGGGAGTTATCCACCGTAAACTGTTGACGAATCTCTGCGCGCGAACAAGACTAAAACCAGCTTCGTCCTTTGACTCGCGCGAGGAAGGAGCTCTCTCTTTTGTCGCGCGAGCGTGAGGAGGACCTTACCGCCCCCATGCTTGGCGGTAAGATCAACAAAACCCACCATGAGGTGGGTTTTGTTGATCTTTTAAATTAAGCTTGAGCTGATGTTATTTCTGCTGCGGACGCAGCCTCATCATCCGCTTCCTCCCGCAACAACTCTTCCAGCGTCGGTTCCCCCCACAGATTCCATTCCCGCAAACTCTTATCCACAAAATCTTCGGCCGTATCAATATCCATCCCATCTTCGAGGATCAACATGTTGATGAGTCCAGCCCGACATTCCGCTTTTGGTTTAAGTGAGCCATTTTCGTTATAACAAAAGGCGCGCATCTGTTCTTTTGTGATCATATGTAAGCGATCCTATCCCTTTTCCGCATCTCGCGCTAGGCTAGGGGAAACGTATGGATTCCTCCTCCCCACGCTTCCGCTGGACCATCGCCCTCCTGTCGGCGTTACCATTCGCGCTCCCTTTGTATCTTGTACGCCTTACATTCGGCCCCCTCCCGACCACCCTGCTAGAACTTTATCTGGGTGTCATATCCCTCGTCTTTCTCTTCGAAGGGCGGACACAAGCGATCGTTAACGGTTGGAAAAACCTCGGTCATTTTCGCTTCCCTCTCATCGCCTGGTTCGTGACGACGCTCATCGCCGTAGTCGTTTCACCAAATACTGTGACTGGTCTCGGACTCTGGCGCGCCTACGTCTTAGAGCCGATAGGAATATTTTTCATTCTCTCTTCTCTGAGCTCATCTCAGGCACGACCCATCCTCTCTCGCCGTCTCTCAAAAAATCTTTTTCTCATCACGATTTTTCTCACTCTTTGGGCCGTCATCCAATTCGTCACAGGTCTTGGCATTCCTCATCCCTGGGATGTCTCGATCATCGAAGGTCGTCGTGCCACCGGCCCCTTCCCATATCCCAACGCCCTCGCGCTCTTCGT
>CAZIQG010000028.1:0-8419 GCA_964541725.1 uncultured Gammaproteobacteria bacterium | reverse complement strand
TTACTGCCCTTGCTCACCATCCTCATCCACGGCCTCATCGATGTTCCCTATTTCAAAAATGATCTCGCCATCGTATTCTGGCTTCTTATATGGATCACCATCCAATCCTCGACTCCCTCCGTCCCATTGTCGCCAATGCCCACTGGGTCACCATCAACGACACGCGGGTAAAAGACGTTGTGGCGACGATCGAGCCTGAGAGTCTCGCAAGGAGGGATCTCGTCGCCGAGCAATTCCCTCGTGATCTCACCCTCAGCCAAAGTATCGGTTTCATCCTTGTCTACGATGCGCTGAATTTTTATTTCTGGGGGGAGCCAAAATGGACGGTCATAAAAGATGGCCAACCATTGGGTGGGAGCTATGGATTACTTGAGTTGCTAAAGCGAGCCATGGAAAACGGCACGCTGCTACTCACCCCTGAAGGCCTACAGCATCTAACACACGCCCAGCTCGCAGACATCCTAAAAGCAAATATCCCAATCCCATTTCTTGCCGAGCGTCTTCAGATTCTGCAGAACATGGGAAGAGTATTGATGGAGCAGAAGGTCGAGTCCTGGTCATCTCTTCTCGAAGAGAATCGCCGCAGCGCCATCGCCATTGCCGAACGTCTGACGCACATCTTCCCCTTTGTCTTCAAGGATGAGGCTGTATATCAAAATCAATCGGTGCGTTTTTGGAAGCGTGCTCAACTTGCGGCCTCTCACCTCGCGCATCACATTCCTTCGCTAGATCTCTCAGAGCTCACGGCCTTTGCAGACTACAAAATTCCCAGCGTCTTATGTCAATTAGGTATTCTTGAGTATCATCCTACTCTCGCTGAGCGCATTAAAAGGAAGGAAGAGATCACGGCTGGCAGTGAAGAAGAGATAGAAATTCGCGCTTCGATGGTAATTGCAATCGATACGGCTACCAAGTATGTACAGACTCGTTTTCCCGAAGCGACAGCGATCCAGCTCAATGATCTGTTCTGGCACATGGGCCGCACACTCCCCACGGACAACCCCCATCACCGTACGAGAACAATTTGGTACTAATTGTGCAGCACGCAACATCTCAAGATATAAAGATGAACGCTATGTTCCATACCCTCTCTGCTACTGCCACCCTGACCAAACTCAATTCTGATGCGCATCTGGGACTCACCTCTGCTGAGGCACAAGCCCGTTTAACTACATACGGCCCGAATCTTTTGCCAGAAGCCAAGAAAAAACACTGGCTCGTCGTCTTATTTGGATATTTTAAAGATGTTTTGATGGTAATCCTGATGATCGCCGCCTTCATCTCCTTTTTAGTTGGAGACGTAAAAGACGCCGTCATCATCCTCTTGATCGTGGTGGCTAACGCCTTGATGGGCTTCTTTCAGGAATCCAAAGCGGATAACGCCATCGCCGCCCTCAAAAAACTATCTGTCGCCAAAGCGAAAGTCATTCGCAACGGTCAGACCCTGCTCCTAGAGGCTAAAGATGTCGTTCCGGGAGATGTTCTTATCTTAGAAACGGGCGACAAGATCCCTGCCGACGCGCGCTTGCTTGAATCCATTCAGCTTAAAATTGCTGAATCAGCTTTAACGGGAGAATCAAAACCAGTACAAAAAGATCAAGCCTCTATTTCTCTAGAAAACATCTCGATCGGAGACCGGCTAAACATGGTGTATAAAGACACCGTTGTCCTCTATGGCAGAGGGAAGGCCGTGGTAACCGCTACCGGAATTGCCACAGAGATGGGAAAAATCTCTCAACTGTTGCAAAACGAGCACCAGAAAACCACCCCTTTAAATAATGAGTTAAACACCTTAGGGAAGAAGTTGACGATCTTTGCCGCTGCCGTAGCTATCCTCATCTTTTGCATCATCTTATTTCTTGACCCGTCTCAGGTTAAAAACGCATTTCTCACGAGTGTCTCGATGGCTATCGCCGTCGTTCCAGAAGGAATTCCCGCCGTTGTCACAACCGTACTCGCTATTTCGGTTGCGCGCTTGGCTCGTAAGCGAGCAATTGTGCGCAAGCTTTCCGCGGTAGAAACACTAGGGGCGGCGAGCTGTATTCTGACCGATAAAACGGGCACCCTCACCAAAAACGAAATGACGGTGTCCGATCTGTTTGTGCCAGGGCGTGATCTTCAGTGGCAGCAAGAAGCCTGGGTTGAAAATGGTCAGAACGTTGATCCGCGCACCGATCCCGCTCTACGCCAACTCATCTATTGCGCCATTTTGTGTAATGACGCTTCTCTATCAGATACGCAAGTTCTTGGTGATCCCACTGAAGCCTGTCTCCTCACCATGGCTCGCCAAGCAGGGTTTGATATCAATAAAATCCGCTCGGAGCATCAGCGATTATTTGAACTCCCCTTTTCCTCCGAAACCAAACAAATGACGGTGGTGGTCCGCGATGCGCAACAACAAGTCCTCGTATTTACCAAAGGAGCGAGCGAAGTCGTGTCCGGCTATTTGACGCAGGCCTTGCCTACCTACGCCGCCGCTGCCGAACAGATGGCCGCACGCGGAATCCGCTGTCTCGCCTATTCCTATAAGACAATCACGGGTGATCTTGCCCCCTCGCATGAGACGCTCGACTCTCTCCTTTCCGGACACGAATATTTAGGGATCATCGGTTGCAAGGATCCGTTACGCCCTGAGGTAAAAGAAGCGGTGACCCTCGCCGCCTCGGCTGGAATACGCACGATCATGATTACGGGCGATCATAAACACATCGCTGAAAATATTGCGCTCGAACTCGGCATCATCACCCAGACGTCCCAAGTAGTGGACGGTCTTGAATTAGCACGAATCGCAGATGCGGAGTGGTCAGATATCCTCCGACGAGTAAACGTATTCTCGCGCGTCTCACCAGAACAAAAACTCCAAATCGTAAAAGCGAGCATGCAAAATGGCGAGACCGTTATCGTGACGGGAGATGGGGTCAATGACGCCCCCGCCATCAAAACCGCTGACATCGGCGTCGCGATGGGAATCTCCGGTACCGACGTCGCCAAAGAGGCCGCCGATCTCGTGCTGCAAGATGATAACTACTCGACGATCGTCGGAGCAATCAAACAAGGAAGAGCGATTTTTACGAACTTCAGTAAATTCTTGAGTTATCAAATCGCCTGTAATCTTTCTGGCGTTTTCATTGTATTTCCACTTACAATTTTGACGGGGACCTCTCCATTATTTCCCGTTCATATTCTTCTTCTGAATCTTGTTTCTGAAACTGGTCCTTGTATTGCGCTCGGTCTAGAAAAACCAGAGAAAAACATCATGCAACGCAAACCCCGTAAACGCACCGAGCAACTGCTCACGCGTCGACGCTGGATAAAAATCATCATCGAAGCCATCCTCCTGGCAGCGGTGAGTATCGTCGCCTTCTTCGTCGCAAGCAAAGTAAACGCGACGGTCGCTATGTCCGCAGTCCTCACCACGGCCTTCCTTTCCCGTCTCTGGCACGCCCTCAGCGCCCGTTCCGAATCCCTCTCGATCTTCTCTTCGTTACTCCAAACAAACAGGGGATTATATTACACCGTTTTCGGCACATTCCTCTTTCTCTACGGATCTCTCTACACAAATATCGGCAACGCCCTTACAAAAACCACCCCTCTCGACCGCTCACTCTTTCTGACATGTCTCGGACTATCCCTCATCCCGGTCGTAATGGTGGAGGGATATAAAGTGGTAGCCAGGGGTCGAGTAAAATAGAAAAAGAAGTAATAATGCAGCTATTGTAATGCGGCGTGCCACGTGGGCCACAACGCAAAAACCACACAAAATGATGTGTGGTTTTTACATGGCGGGCTACGCGAGTTTGGTACCAAGATTCTTAGGGTCTTTCAAGAGGTTTCCGAGGATTTCAAGTTAGGCGCTTTTGAGGCATGTGAGTCGGGTCTGGAAAATGAGACTGAGACAAATGAAACAGTTTTAGAGGTTGTTTGATTTGTCTCACTTTCAACGAAGTTACCTTTTCTCCCGCGACACTCCAAACACCTCCCCATTCTCCTCTCCTGTCACTTTCATCGTTGCCCACGCCCCCTTGTTCATCCGTGCCAAGGCGTGATCAACAATTGTATATGTCCCAGGAACGTCAGCCGTAAATTCAAAGATCGCGGCTCCGCCTGCAGGAACAAGGGTTGTCTGGACGTTTTTAAAGATCGCGGAACCTGGTCCCATCGCTCCTTCCGGATAGACGGTATCGAAGATTTCTCCAATCACATGGAATGAGGAAATAAGATTCACGCCCCCATTTCCGACATAGATCCGGACTTTCTCACCCCGCTTCACTTCCAGCGCTGTATGCGGCGGAATTTTGCCATTGAATGTCACATAGGAAGGATTCCCGTCTACCAACGCTTGTGAATCAAAAGAAACCAGCCCTTTTCTTCCTAAGCCTCCACTCGTATAGAGTTCACCTTGAACGAGGTAGAATTCCTTATCAACTGGCGATAATCCCTCCTCCGGTTCCACTAAGATCAATCCATACTGTCCATGTGCGTTATGCGTACTCACGTTCATCGTGGCGCAGTGATAAACATAAAGACCAGGATTCAATGCTTTCCACTGGAAAGTTTTGGTTTCTCCGGGAGCCACGTTGGTGAGCGTTGCTCCGCCTCCTGGACCCGTAACAGCATGTAGATCAATGTTATGCGCATGAAGGCTTGATGGATCGTTGGTAAGTGATAACCGAACCGTGTCGCCGAGGCGTATGCGGAGCATCGGTCCGGGGACTTGTCCGTTGTAGGTCCAATAGTTGAAGAAGATCCCAGGAGCTATCTCAGCAATAACTTCTTTGGCTATGAGATTTATTTCGACGATTTCGGAAGTCGTTCGTTTGATCGGTGAGGGTACAGCATTGGGATTCGCGGAAATATCTCCTACACGTTCGACGCGGTGTGAGCGAAGTAGAAAGTGGAATGCATTCAAGAGTGGTAGCTCCGGCCCCATCTCATGTGGAGCATAGCTCTGCATCCAAGGTGGCATGGCGAAGTGCGGAGGATAGGTTTTGGTGGCGAAGAGGCCGAGGAGAAGTGCTGCAACGAGAAATACAAGACTCATCTTTATGGATCGATGAGAGAACATTTCTTTTACAAAGGGCACTCGTATAAGCGTCACGAATATAATCCCACCAGCCATGATCCCAAGAATCCAGGCAAATATGGTTAAGACAAGATAAAAATACATAGCCCGTATTCTATTACGTACGCACCTCTATTTCCAGGTCCGGACGTTTTATCCCCAGATCTTTTGCAATATCTTCTAGGGGATGAAAAAGGAAACAGAAACACCTGCTCACAAGGCGGGTGTTTCTGTTTTGACAAAAGTTGCTTCCATAGCTCAGTTCTTTCGTGCCTGGGACGTGCTTTAGTTCGAACCCCGTCGGGGTCATACATATTGACCAAAACATGGATTACACAAAACCCGCTGAAATAGCGGGCTTGTGAGTTGCACGATACTAAATCGTGATGGCGGTGTGTATTGGACAAAGTTCGAATGTATTTCGAGCAGAATCCAAATGACTAAATGCTAATGCGCGTCTCGTCCGCTCCCTTCGGTCGCGGTACAAAACCAAAAATTTTCCTTCCTTTCTTAGATTTTCGGCGGGGGTGTGGGGGGAGCCGACAAAAAATGGAAAGGAAATTTTTGGTTTTGCTTCGCCGCTTCAGTCTCCGAAAAGAGCAGTATTTGTATTTTAGCACTTTTGGTTGCTCTTTTCTCCGTCTTCGCGGCGAGACGAGGCGCTTCCAATTCGGTTGCGCTGGAGCGCATCAAATCTTATTGTGCTTGCCCCGCCCGCCCTGTGCGCGCACAAATCCCGCTTCGCAGGATTACTCCCTTAACTACGCGAAGCGAGAAAATCCTTTAACTTTGCGAATGGCTTAATTTGCAAATAAGTTTTTTGATCGTCCGCTTCACTCAATGAAGCTCGGGTTACTTCGTAACCCTGCGGAATAAAAATCTTGTCCCAGCCGTAGCCATTTTCACCAGACGGAGTTTCCGCAATTTGCCCGTCTAAACTTCCTTCAAATAACTCTAAATCTTTTCCGTCAAAATATCCGAAAACGCAACGAGCCGTTGCGTTTCTCGTTTTGCCGTCAATCATGGAGCAAATCGCCTCAAATGGCACTTTATCCACGAAAAACTTTATAAACGGCCCTGGCAGTCCGCCAAGCGCTTCAAACTCTAAAGCAACATCTTCAACAATGACTGGCTTCTTAATTTTTTTGTAGGCTTGGCGGACTTTATGCTCGACAATTTCTTTCAAATCAAGTGATTGAATTTCATCCAAATCAACTTTTACATGATCAACGGGATGACCAAGATATTTTGCAAGATAATCTGCCTTTTTTTGATTGCCAGTTATGAATGTGATGTTTGCCATAAATTTATTTTATTACTTTTTAACTGTCCAGTGTCCCAACTTCAGTCTCTGAAACTGTTTGATAAGTCCCTCCGCCAATGGTTCTGTCCTTTGTTGTTCCAGACAAAGTGTCTTGATAGGACTTTTGTATATCTTTATGGCTAGATCGCAAAGTAGAAATAGTATTTTTATATTCACTGATGACATCTTTATAGCTTTCTTTGATCTGGTTCGAAAAAAATGAGCCAAAAGTATACAAAAGTCCCATTCCGATTGAAACACTTCCTAAAATGCCTGCGGGGCTGGATAAACTATTATCCTTATTCAAAAGTAGCCAACCAAACAAAAGTGTTAAAAATAACACCAGTACCGATTGCAATTCAATTTTTTTAACAAGTTCTTGCCACATATTATTCAAAGGTGCTATTAACAACACTCAAAAATCCATTTTCATCGGCCAAATATTGTCGGAATTCTTTCAAGATTTTTGATATACTTTTTGAATCAAATTCTCCGCTTTGGAAAATATCAATATCAAACAAAACCCCGTGGGTTTTGTTTGTGTCATTTTTTATAACAGGTTGAATCATCAAATTCGCAGAAAAATCTTTTCCTGTTTTTACTTCCAAACGAACGAGTGAGGGATTTGTTTTATCGATAACAGTAAATTTTTTCAAATACTCGTCTTGTTTTTCCTTACTTGAAAACTCATAGACAAAATAATTTCTCCAACCCACACGGCTGATTTTTTCAACTTCTAGTATTTTTAAAATATTTTCGGCATCTGTTGAAAATAGATTTGAAATCATATCCAACGAATCAATTTCGCTGAATTTTTCCCATATAACCTGCGAAGTAATTTTGAGTTGCTCAATTTTATCTTTCGGTTGCTCGATAACTAGGCCATTTAAGCCCATAGCAAATTGAGGAGCAATATTCTTCTTGTGATAAGCATTTACAATTTCACCAGCTTTATCAACATACTTAAAACCCTTAATTGTATTGACCTGAATAAAAGATTCAGGGTTATTAAGCTTATTTAACTTTGCGATTGTTTTAGTCATATTTAGATTCCAAGAGCGCTCATTTTTTCGTCAATCAAAGCAGAACCTTTTGATTCTCTAGGAAATGAACCGTCTTTGTTGAAGAAAGTAATTTCGTGAGCTGGATGATTTGCTTTCTTTGGAAAGAAAGACGCAATGTTTTCAATGTCAGTAAATGGTGCTTTTTCTACTTCTGATCCCTCGATTTCTGCAGTATGGGCTCCCGATTTGAGTGATCCTGTGTTTGGCTTTGACTGTATAAGCTCTCCCATTTTTGTCGCAGCTAATTGCCAATATGTAGCGAGAGCTATTTCATGTTCAACGACAGACCCTTCGTGGAATTTTTCAAGGTGTTCTAATAATTCTTTTGTAGCGTCAAATAAAGAATCATACTTCACAGAACCCTCAGAGTAGTCAATTTTTGTTGACTCACCCAACATAAGATAAAACATCGATTTAAGTAAATAATTTTTGCCGTCGATGTTGCTTTGTCGAGAAAATACCTCAATCCAGCTATCATCGATTTTATCGAACAGATGAGGATAATCTTTAAATCTTTCTTTTCTCCTTTTCTCGTATTCAGCATCAGCTTTTTCATCCGCAATGGCGTCTATTTGATCCTGTTTCTGACGATAAATACGATAGATGTAGTAAGCAATTATTGCCAAAAGTATGTAAAGAATAGTCATAGTTTATTTTATAAAGTGGTTAATATCTTTTTTATATACCTTTGCAAACTCTGCTAATTCTATCGCATCAACTCCACGCTCGCCCCGCTCTATCTTGGAAACATACGCTTGAGGCTTCTTCAATAACTTTCCTGCTTCTAATTGCGTTAAGCCTGCCTCTAGGCGAGCGGAGCGGAGTTTTGCGGTAAGTTGTTGATATTTTGCTTGGTATTTCTTCGACATATAGATATTAACATAATATAGTCGGAAATGGAATATACCATTTTGGATTATTATGCTAAACTGAATTTATGAAAGCGGCGAAGCAAAACCAAAAATTTCCTTTCCATTTTTTGTCGGCTCC
>CAZIQG010000027.1:0-13947 GCA_964541725.1 uncultured Gammaproteobacteria bacterium | reverse complement strand
TATAAAAAGGAGTACGCAGTTTTTCCTGCTAGAAAATCTGCTCAAATTTCGCCGCCGTCGCGTCTAAATAGCCTCATTTTTATCTGTGCCGCACGCAGACCCTAGAAGGGGTGAGTTGAGTGGGATGCCTTTGGTCTTTGAACTCGTGCCTCATCCCTGACGCCTGAGGTCTCTATGCTGTATACTCCTTGCCATGTCTCGTTCACGTTCATTAGGGATGCCGAAGGTTACAAATGGTGATATCATCCGTGTCTTTTTTCAGCATGTGCGACGATATCGGTGGCAAACGGTAGGTTCATTAGTGGCGATTGTCGTGGCGGAATCATGTGGAACCTGGGCACAGTGGTATTACAAGAAATTTGTTGACCTTTTGTCGGCACAGACGCGGGATGTCCAGGCGGCCTTGGAGGTCGTGGCCGTTATTATTGGGATCCATTTATTAGGTTGGATCATGTGGCGCGTGAGTGGTTTTAGTACAGGTTGGACGGCGCCGCGTATTGCTTCTGATCTGGAACGATCGGCCTTTAGTTATTTATTAGGTCATTCGTATCAATTTTTTAGTGATTCATTTGCAGGGTCATTGGTACGTCGGGTAGGACGTTTATCGAGAGCGTATTTAGATATTATTGAGGCTGTTTATTGGCGTTTTTTACCCCTCGTCGTATCTACGGCCTGGGTGCTGTATTTTGTGAGTCAGCGTAGTCCTAAGATCGCTCTCCTCTTAAGCGCATGGGTCGCCTTGTTTATTGTATTTAACCTTTATTTTGTTCGGATTCGGCATCAGGTGCGTGTGGAGCGTGCGGCCAAAGACTCGGAGGTGACAGGAGCAATCGCGGACGCGCTCACGAATATCGTCAATATTAAATTATTTACTGGGTTTGGACGTGAGATGGGGATTTTTGATCGGTTGACGGGTGAGCGGCGAGTCCTCCATTCAAAGAGTTGGTATGTGGGAGAGGTGAATATGGTGGTACAGAACGTCCTCATGTTGCTCGTGGAAGTGGTGGTGATGTATATGGCGGTGCGATTATGGGCGCAGGGCACATTTACGGTAGGTGATGTCGTCTTATTCCAAGGGTATATTTTGCTTTTATTTAACAAGTTGTTTGATTTTGGGAAGACGCTCCGTTCCCTGTATGAAGCCTTTGCGGAAGGCCAGGAGATGGTGGAGCTTATGGCCCTGCCGCATGGCATTGTGGATCGAACTGGGGCGAAAGTGCTCAACGTCACGCAAGGAGAGATTAAATTTGAAGGCGTGAATTTTCACTATCAGGCGGGGCAAACAGTGCTTAAGAAAATGGATTTGACGATTGCTCCAGGAGAAAAAGTAGCGCTCGTGGGGCCATCTGGAGCCGGGAAATCAACGGTTGTGAAAATGTTGTTTCGTTTTTATGACGTGAGCAAGGGCAAGATATTGATTGATGGGCAAGATCTCTCAAGAGTTACGCAAGACAGTGTGCGAGAGGCGATTTCGCTTGTGCCACAGGATCCAATTTTGTTCCATCGGACGCTTAAGGAGAATATCCGCTATGGAAAACCTGATGCTACGGATGCAGAGGTGGTCGCAGCGGCAAAGCAGGCACATTGCCATGAATTTATTGCCGGTTTAGAAAAGGGATATGACACGTATGTCGGGGAGCGTGGAGTCAAACTATCGGGCGGTGAGCGTCAACGGGTGGCAATTGCTCGTGCGATTTTGAAAAATGCCCCCATCCTGGTCTTGGATGAAGCGACCTCCAGTTTAGATTCGGAATCTGAGCATCTTATTCAGGATGCGCTAAATGCCCTCATGAAAGACAAGACGGTGATTGTGATCGCGCATCGTCTATCGACCATTATGCAAATGGATCGAATTGTGGTGCTTGAACAAGGAGGGGTGGCAGCTACCGGAACGCATCAGCAGCTTCTGGAAACGGAGGGTGGATTGTATAAGAAACTGTGGCAATTGCAGGCGGGTGGGTTTTTGGCGGAATAATGTTACTTCTTTGATACAGGAGTAGGAGCGCATCTCTGCCACCTGAGGCGTCCATGCTGTATACTCCCTCAATATGGTCATTGGGATTGAAGCTTCGCGTGCGAACCGTCCTCAGAAGACGGGGGTTGAGTGGTATGGATATCACATGATCCAGCATCTCAAGCGCTTGCCGGAGGCAGATCAGCACTCGTGGTTGTTGTATGGGAATACGCCGCTGACGCATGGGCTTGAGATTGGGCCGCCGGCCTGGCATGAGGTTCGGTTGCCGTGGCCGCCCAAATATTTGTGGACGCAGGGATGTTTATCGCTCGAGATGCAGCGTCGTCCGCCGGATGTGCTGTATGTCCCTTCCCATGTATTGCCGCGCGTTATTCCCAAGAAGACGGTGGTCGTGATTCATGATGTCGGGTTTCGTCGATTGCCGGATTTATATAAGCCAATCCAGCGCGCCTATCATGAATGGACGACGCGCGATATTGTGAAGCGTGCTTCGCGGATTTTGACCGTGTCGGAATTTTCTAAGCAGGAAATCGTGGAAACATTTAACGCTTCTCCCGACCAAATTCAAGTTATCTATCCTGGGATTGATCATGATCGATACTATCGTCGTGATGCAGCGGATATGCAGCGTGTGTTGGAGCGTTTTCAGATCCCAAAACCATTTTTCTTATACATTGGTCGCATTGAGTTAAAAAAGAATGTCGAAGTGATTATTCGTGCCTTTGAAAAAGTTGTGGTTGAAGCGTTTGAAAAGTTTAAAGATCGTCGTGGAGTCGGGGACCCATTTAGGCTGGTACTAGTTGGACAGCCAGGAGCTGGATATGAAGATGTGGAGCGGCTGATTGCAAAAAGTCCTGTCAGGGAAATGATCCATATAACAGGCTATGTCAATGAAGAAGAGAAGATCGCGCTTTTGTCCTCTGCGGCGGCGCTTATTCATCCTGCGTGGTATGAAGGATTTGGTATTCCAATTGTAGAAGCCATGGCGACAGGCTGCCCGGTCATTTGTTCAAAGGTCGCTTCATTGCCAGAGGTGGCTGGGGAAGAGCATGTGCTGTGGTTTGATCCGACTAATGTGTATGATTTGGTTAAGCAAATGGCGGTTGTGCTGCATCCCGATTCAGAGCAGGAGAAGCGCGCACGAGCGGCGATGGAGTGGAGCCGACGCTATACCTGGGAACAGGCGGCTCAGCAAACATTCACAGCTTTAACGGATTGGAGCTGATGTATGTTGGACACGTTACGTTCACATTTGGGGGCCGCCGGACTTTCTGAGAAGGAGGCGAATATTTATTTGGCATTATTGCAGACGGGTTCGGCGACGCCGCAAATATTGGCGGAGCGAGCAAAGGTGAACCGCTCGACGGCCTATCTTGCCCTGGCCTCGTTGCAGAAACGTGGGTTAGTCTCTTCGGTGGAGGCGCGTGGAAAACAGTGTTTTGTGGCAGAGCCACCAGATCGGTTAACACGTTTGGTGGATGATGCAGTTCGTCGGGTGGAGGATGGAAGAAATAAGATTTTAGAGGCGCTTCCTTCGCTCATGGCCTTGTTTCAGGTGGCGGATCCATCGCCAAAGGTTCGATTTTTTGAGGGAGCGGATGCACTTCAGGCGGCGCGTGAAGAAATTTGGGCGACACGGGCACCAATTTGTGAGATCTTTGCCTTGGATGAAGATATGTTGCGTGTGGCGGCGCTTAAACAAGAAGAGCGAGTAAAGTTAACCAAGCACATTCGAGGTGCGCGCGCGTTGGTTGCGATTAAACCTGGGTTATCGTTTCCGCCACGTGATCCAGATTCATTTGAAATTCGTTTGTTAGATTTTCAGCGTTGCCCATTTAGAGGTTCGTTGTTTGTAGCTGGGCATAAGATGTGCATTATCACCACCCACGCCGATGGGATGGGAATCATGGTCAACCATCCCGAGATTACGGCGGTTTTTCAGGCGTTATTTGAGAGTGCTTGGGCTACCGCTATCCCACATCGATCCTAGTATAGAATATACGCCTTTGGATGAAGAGCGAGGTGGAGATGAGGAGCGGAGTAAGGCGTATGTCCTGAAATTAAGTAGCGCCTCTCAGGGAAGAGGCGCTACAAGTTCAAGCATGGGGGACGGCTATCTTCGTCGTCATACGTTCCCCCTTACGCACCGCCTCCACACCGTGCCACCGGCCGGAGAAAGTAACGACGACACACGAGAGGCACGACACGCTCCGACTGAGCTTTCATATAGGCTTCTTTCCCGACGACCAGCACGGGATATGAGGTTCCTGAGGTCGAAGGATGTCTGAGGGGTAACCCCTGTTCATTAGGACTTCTGTCCTGAACGCGCGGTTGTGTGCGCCAGCATCTTCGGGTGTGTTGAGTTGGGGAGTTCTCCCCTGGGCGTCGACTCTCTGTCCAAAGGGTCTCTCTTGTCCCTTTGACCTGCTGCCCAGCACTACCTCGTGTTATCCTCGGACGTTGCGTGCGTCTTTTCGTGCCGGCCGATTATATCACGTAGGGATGGCTTTTCTAAAAAAATAGTTGAACTGCGGAAGGTGATATCGGCATTTGATAACCGTGTGCTATTCTACCGCTAATGAAATGGCCTTCCGTTCCTTCTTCGTGGCTCACGGTAAGTTGGGCGATTTTTTTAGTCTTAGCGGTGATCGCATTTTTGGCGGTGAGTGGATTTTCTTTAAGTATCGCCTTGGGATTGGGATTTTTGCTTGCGATCTTGTTCGTATGGCGGTTCCCGTTTGGGAGTTTGTATATGGCGTTTTGTAGTTTGCTTCTAACGGGAATTATTGTCCCGATTTCTACGGGTACCTTGCAGTTTGGTGAGCGTGCGTTTGGGACGGCGATTGAAGTTTCCTTAGGCGAACTTGTGATGTTGGTGGTGATGTTGGGTTGGGCGTTGCGTTTAGTGACATTGCGTGACACAAAGGCGCAGGGAGTGGCACGGCCGTGGTTGCCGTTGAGTCTGGGGTTTGCAGCCCTTATCGGGGCGCATTTCTTATCGGTGTTTTCGCCTGCACTGCCTGATCCTGTCATGGTGATTAAATACACGCTTCGTCCCGTCTTGTTTGTTTATTTAGCGGCGGTTGTTTTGCCAGCAAATTTTGTGCGGTCCTGGCGACGAATGGATGAAGCCTGTTTGGTGCTTGTTCTCGTGTCTGGGTGGTTTGCTCTTGATGGAATACGGTCTTTATTTATGGTTGGAGGGGATGCTCTCGGGCTGTATCGTGCGCATCCCTTGACGTTGTTTGGATTAAATCCATTAGGGGGTAATCATCACGCGCTTGCAGAGCTCATGGTGTTGGCTGCTCCTTTGGCGTTGGCGCTTGCGACCCGTGCGACGGAGGTTCGACTACGTCGTGTCTATTATGTGGCGGCGATTATCTTTTGGGGGATCGCCCTCCTTACGTTCGCTCGAGCAGCATGGCTCGTCGTTGCGGTTCAGGTCTTATTTCTTGCCTTGTTTGTCTGGCGTGATTGGATGCGTGCACATGTGCGCGTGCTTGTGTTGGCAGGTCTTTCTCTGATTCCGTTCGTGTTTTACATGACTTGGTTTTCTTTGGGCCCTGGAGTGGCGGATTCTACATCTGCAAGAAGTTTGCTCGTGCAAGTAGCCTGGAATTTCTTTCGTGATAGTCCGTTGATTGGTGTGGGAGCAGGGACGTTTCGTGAACGGTTATCGCATATTTGGGCCTTTACGGTTGAGTTTGGAGCGGCAGAGGATGCGCATGGGATGTGGCAAAAAATGGGAGCAGAAACAGGGTTGGTGGGCTTAAGCGCATTGGTATTTACCTTTTGGTCCCTTATTTCATTGATACGAGGACAGTGGCGGCGACTCCTCTCAGATTCGCGCGAGGCGAGATGGTTTCTTTGTCTTGTGGCGAGCGTGATAGGGGCACTTACCTATCAATTTTTTAGCACGTCTTTGTGGTCGCCCCGTGTCTGGATTTCGGTGGGATTGCTGCTCGCCGGAATACGTCTTTTGCATACGCATGTGGCGCGCCGGGATCCGGATTTTTTGAGGACATAATTCCGTATGGCTCATCCTCTTGTTACGCAGGTGTTATGGAAGCTTGACCGTGCTGGTGCCGAGCGCATGGTCTTGGCATTAGCTGAGCGGCTACCACTGCATGGATTCCGAGTGCGGGTCATAGCTGCGGGGGGCGGTGGAGCTATGACCAAGGATTTTCGGTCGGCCGGCATTCCTCTTGCGATTGGTCCAAGTGTGCAAGCGCATCAGCGTCGACATACCTTGATATTTTTACAAAAAGAGCTGCGTGGCCATTGGCCAAGTCTTTTGCATACGCATTTGGGGGGTGATATTTGGGGGGGGATGGTTGGACTTCGTTTGGGGGTACATCCTTGGATCGCGACCGTGCACGACACGCAGTCGCACGGATGGATGAAGCGCTGGTTGCGTGGACAGGCGTTGCGTCGGGCAGACGAGGTTGTCTGTATTTCTGACACTGTACGTACGCATCTGGCAGAAGTATATGGACGGACTAAACAGGTTGAAGTTTTTCGTTTAGGGGTTGAGATTGAGGAAAGAATTTCCGCCCTTCAGGTAGAGCGCAGATTGCAACGCTTTATTGTGGTGGGACGTTTGATCCCTGACAAACGAGTGGATTTGATCATCGCCGCCTTAGCGGGGATTCGTGAACCATGGCATTTAGTGGTAGCCGGCGAGGGCCCAGAACGTTGGCGATTAGAACAGATGGTTGACCGTTTGCGTTTGAGGCCACGTATCCAGTTCATTGGTTCTGTTCCGGATGTTCGTCCATATTTATTACAGGCGGATGCCTGTTTGTTTGCGTCACGGATGGAGGGTCAGGGGCTGGCTGTACTAGAAGCGGCAGCTGCAGGGGTACCGGTTGTTACGAGCGATCTGCCTGCTGTCCGTGAATTGTTTTCTGATGACATGATGACATTCGTGCCTGTTGAAGCCGATACAGGTCGCTGGACGCAGATGATTCAAGCTATCATGTATGATCCTGTTCTCGCGTTTGAACGAGCGACCCTGGCGCATCAAATGATTAAGGAGCGGTGTTCCATTGAGCGGATGGTGGAAGAATATGCAGGATTATATCGGAGACTTTTGAAATCAACCCCTCATTGATACGTGTTACATGTTCCTGTCTTAATATGCGTATTCTCCATATAAATAAATTTTTTGACTTAAGTGACGGGGTAGATATTTATTTGCATCAAGTCATGCAACGGCAAGAAGCGCTTGGACATGAAACGCATATTTTGTCGACCCGAGACCCGAAGAACGTACCAACAGCCGATTCTAAGTATTTTGTGCAACGTTTTGACTTGAGTCGTTCTGAAGGGCCGCGTGAAGATGCGGAAAAAGCCATTCGTTTTTTATGGAATCGAGAGGCTCAGCATTCCTTGCAAAAGATGATTCGCGTGCAGCGTCCGGACGTTATTCATTTGCATAATATTTATCATCATTTATCCACCTCGATTTTAGCCCCGATCCGAGAGGCGGGAATTCCATGCGTGCAAACGTTGCATGATTATAAATTGGCGTGTCCTAATTACCGAATGTTTACCGAAGGGGAAGTGTGTGAACGCTGTAAGGGTGGGAAGTATTTTGAAGCGGTAAAACATGGATGTTTGGCTTCGGGTTTTGTGCCAAATGTGTTAGCAGCTCTTGAGATGGGAATGACAAAAGCGCGACAATCGTATGAACGCACGGTGCGATTATTTCTCTGCCCATCACGGTTCATGTTGGAAAAAATGGAAGATTGGGGTGAACCCGTGGGTAAGTTGCGTCATCTTGCGAATCCGGTTGAGTTTCCTTCGGAGGCGATGCCAGGAGGTGGAGGCTATCTCTTGTATGCGGGGAGATTGGCAACAGAGAAGGGGCTCTCTTCTTTTTTAGAGGCAGCAATTCGGATTCCGGAGTTGCCGATAAAGATTGCAGGCCGTGGACCTGATGAAGAGCGATTGCGTTCGCTGGTACGAGGAAGTGGTGTGACGCATATCGAGTTTGTGGGGTTTCAGACGGGTGAGGCGCTGCGAGGATTGCGGGCACGGGCGGAAGCGCTTGTATCGCCTTCGATTTGGTATGAGAATGCCTCTCTCTCGATTTTGGAGGGGATGGCGGATGGGTTGCTGTGTCTTGTGACGCGGATTGGGGGGAATCCAGAATTGATTGAGGATGGAGAAACGGGATTTTTGGCAAAGCCTGGAGATGTTGAGGATTGGGTACGAGTGTTGCGGCGCTTTCAAGCGGTTTCTAAGGCTGGCCGGCGACAGATGGGGGAGGTTGCACGAGGGCGAGTGAAGGAGCGATTTTTGTGGTCGACGCATTTAGAGAGATTGCAAGGATTTTATCAGGAAGCTGGGGCATAGCGGTTGCCTTGAAATAATTGGCTATTTCTGCTATATTCCTTGATTATTATGCCGTTACACCGTTTGGCGGGTTGTCTTATTCTCGTCTTGCTGACGGGAATGGTTTGGTCACCCGCGTGGGCGGCGCGTGGAACGCAGGCGGCACCAAAGCTGTTGAACCTATTTTTTAATTGGCAGATCGCGGAAGATGACCTGGCTAAGCTTGCAAAATGGGATATTGTCGTCTTGGATATGGACCAACAGGCACGGTTTCCAAGCAAGCTACGAGAGATCAAGCGCCTCAATCCAAATATTAAATTATTAGCGTATGTGAGTGCGAGTGAAATCGCGACGATTCGTGGTAATGATCCTGTGAGCTTTCCTGGACGGAGATTGGTGGATGCGATTCCGGAAGCTTGGTATTTGCATCGAGCGAATGGGGAGCGAATTATGTGGTGGCCGGGGAATTATATTTTGAACGCGACGGATCTTGGTCCGCAAGTGAATGGAGAGCGTTGGCAGACGTTTATCGGTCCGTTTATCCGTGACCAAATTTTATCCACGGGGTTGTGGGATGGCGTGTTTTTAGATTCGTCGTATGCAGAGATTACTCCTTTTGCAGGAACGGATGTCGATTTAGATGGAGATCGTATTATTCGTCCTGCGAAGCAGAATGATGAGGCGTATCAAGCCGGTATGCGGACCTTGATTCAGAATGTGCGTCGGACGATTGGGTCGAACTATCTGATTATGAATAATTCGAGTGCGGCCTACGCCTCGATCTCGAATGGAACGTTATTTGAGAACTTTCCGCGTGATGGGTGGGCCTGGCCATTTACTGAATTCCGGCGTGCGCTTGAACAAAATCCTGCGCCAAAATTGTCGGCGGTGAATACGAATACGAATAACCAAAATAATCCGCATGATTATCGTCTCATGCGCTATGGGCTTACGAGTGCCTTGATTGCGGATGGATATTTTTCCTTTGATGCGGGGGATGCAGGACATGATCGTACATGGTGGTATGACGAATATGATGTCTCGATTGGGGTTCCGCGTGCAGCTGCGAAGGTGGTGAAAGGACCACAGAAGGGGGCGTATCCGGCGGTGTGGTCACGCGAGTATTCCGCGGGGACGGTGCTCGTAAATAGTACCAATAAGGCAGAAACGGTTTCTTTAGCGGGTGAGCATGAGCGATTGACGGGAACGCAAGATCGGTCTACGAACAGTGGGCAGATTTTGACGAGCGTGACGGTTCCGCCGCAGGATGGGATCGTGCTTTTGCGTCGGAAAGAAGCACAGAATATTCGTGAAGCGAATTTTACAAATGGAACGTTTTTTCAAATCTATACGCTCGATGGAACACGAACACAGAATGGGTTCTTTGCGAATCGTGATGATGTGGCAGGTGGCACGGGCGTCTCAGTTGTTGATGTCGATCGTGATGGATCGCAAGATGTAGTTACGGCTCAGAGCGGGGTTGTATCGATCCGTTTTGGGAATGGGAAAACCGTCACCAGCCGTCCGTTCGGGGCAGGATACAAAGGATCGATTTCTTTTGCGATTGGTCAAACGAATCGAGATGCGAAACTTGAGATTGTGGCGGTACCTGCTCAGGGAATTGCCGCTACGGTCGCGGTGATCGATACGCGTGGGGTCGTTATCCGCCAATGGTTGGCGTATCGTCGTGAATTTACGGGAGGGGCAACGGTTGCGATTGGGGATGTGGATGGGGATGGGTTGAATGAAATTGTAACGGCGCCTGGTGCGGGAGGAGGTCCGCATATCCGTATCTTCCGCACGGATGGGCAGTTATGGGGTGGTGGATTTTTCGCCTTTGAACCGAATGATGCAATGGGGGCGCGGGTAGCAGTTGGGGATGTAGATGGGGATGGGCAAGATGAGATCGTGGTTGGATCGGGTCCAGGCGCGATCCCACGTATCCAGGTGTATACTAGGGGACGTGTCTTGCGTTCGTCTTTCACGCTCGGAGCGACCCGCTCTGCAACGGGAGTCTTTCCGGTGTTGTCAGATTTGGAAGGGGATGGCAAAGCGGAGTTGTTAATTCCTTCGAGCGCTTTTTAATATGTTGCCTTCTCGTCTACGTACGGGTCTTGTCTTGCCGGGAGTTACGGTGGCGCTTACGCCCGCACGTGCGGTGACGTCACGGTTGCGTCGCCGCTATCACGAGCGATATCGTGGCCGTTATCGGTTTCCTGGCCTGTTGTTTGGGATTGATGCCTTGATTATTGCGTTCGTCGTGACGATTTTCGGGATTGGGGTGTGGTTGTCGTTGTGGCAACCGCAAGACCAGAGTGGGATGCGTTTGGTGTTTTCTGCGCCACCGATTGTTACAGCTACGACGATTGCTTTTGAAGCGAAGATCTCCGCCCAAGATGGACGTGTACATCCGAACGTACGCTTGCGTTGGGTGTTACCGGTAGGGACGGAGATTGTGTCGTCTGCTCCTCAAGTTGATACGCGTAATGAAGTGTTAATTGGGGATGTGCTGCCTGGGGAAGAAGTGTATGCACGCGTGGCAGTACGTTTATTTCTCCCACCTGGGTCGGCACGGATTGGGTTTCAAGTTAGAAGTGGAGATGAGTTGTTGAGTGGGGAAGAGGTGCGCCCGATCGTGGGTTCGGCCGTGCAATTGAAGCCTGTGTTTGCCTCTGATCGTTCGCTGGATACGCGACAAGTCCTGAGTTTACATAATCAAGGCAATTCTTCCCTCGCTTGTCTTCATGTTCAGACGGATGGTGTGATTCCTGATCGCCAGGATGCCCGTATCGTTTATGGAACGTTTTTTCCTGTGCAGGCAGATGCAGTTTTTGATGATGTAGGACCTGGAGACGAGCGCTTTGTGTCTGTGTACCAAGCAACCTATGCGCGCCTCATGTGTGATGGGGTTGAGTTGGGACGTATAGTTCTTCCTGCGTTTACGCCAGCGCCCCCCTCTCAGTCAGTTGCTATTGCTTCTTTGTCACCGTCTACTCCAGGTCACGTCACAATATTGAATGTGAGTTCAACTCAACCGTTACGTGTTTTGGTATACCACCCCCTTTTGCAGCAGGCAGAACGTGGCAGGCGTTGGTTTGATGTAGCATCTGGAACCACGCAAGTTACGCTGCCTCTTGATACAGGTAGGAAGGTTGTGGGAATCCCTAATACAACGCCTCGTTGGATGGTATGGCTGACGCGTTCGACGTCAGAAGGAGTTGAGTTGGTGCGTGCATATGATGCTCCGATTACGACCCAGCTATCTGTGCAAACAGAGGCTCGCTATTATGCGGCCAGTGGTGGCCAGATTGGGGCTGGGCCATTGCCCCCGCGGATAGGGCAGGCGACTCGTTACTGGATCCAATGGAAAATTCCTCCGACGGAGACGGATTTATCTAAGATGGAAGTGCGGGCGTTATTGCCAACCGGAGTTTTGTTTACAGGACAAAAAGCCTTGCCGAATGGAGGAGAATTTGTTGAGGAGGGGAATCAAGTTATCTGGCGTCTGCCGTTTTTAGCAGCAACGGATGAAGATACGACGGTGGCGTTTGAAGTGTCTTTGATGCCCACGCAAGACATGCGTGACCGCGTTCCTCTTTTACTTGAAGCGGCGCAAGTAACTGCCTTGGAGAATCGATCTGACGTGACGATTAATTTCCGAGCCAAGAGCGTTGATACATCCTTGCCGACGGATGAGAAAGGGAAGAATCAAGGATGGGTTAAGTAATCAACATCGCATCGCCGAAGGAGTAGAAGCGATAGTCGTTTTTGATGGCGTGGTCGTAGGCGTTTAAAATGTTCTCGCGTCCGGCAAAGGCGGAGACGAGCATGAGGAGGGTGGATTTGGGGAGGTGAAAGTTGGTGATGAGTCCATGTACGGTGGTGATGTCGTACCCTGGAGTGATGAAGATATCCGTCCATCCTTCGCCAGTTTTGCCGTGGAAGGTTTCGAGGACACGTAATGTGGTTGTGCCAACCGCGATGACACGGCCGCCATTTTCTTTTGTGCGATTAATCGCTCGAGCGGTTGTCTCTGGAAGTTGAACCCATTCTTTGTGCATCACGTGATCCTTCACATTTTCTACTTTTACTGGACGAAAGGTGCCAACACCAACATGGAGGGTTACGAAGGCTTGGTCAACGCCTTTTTGTTTTAGCGTTTTCAATAATTCTGGCGTGAAATGAAAACCGGCCGTAGGAGCCGCGACGGAACCGACATTTTTTGCGTACACGGTTTGATAGTCTTCTGTTTTTATGTTTGAGCCATCAACGTAAGGCGGGGTTGGGATTTCGCCATGCGCTTCTGTTAAGGCAAAGACGTCGGCATTGGAACGATGAAAGTTTAGGGTGCATGTTCCTTCGGTGACATTTTTTAAGACGAGGGTTGCGGTTGTTCCATCGGCGAGTGTGAGAAGGTCGCCTTCGCGGAGTTTTTTGGCATTGCTAATCAGGGTTGACCACTGACCTTCCCCATTTTCCCGTGCGTTTAAAAGAAAGAGTTCGTGAGTGCGACCGGCGCGTTTGCCGTGTAAACGGGCGCGGAAGACTTTACTATCGTTAAAAACTAATAAATCACCTTCTTTTAGCAGGTTTGGCAGATCGAATATGTGACGATCGCGGAGATCACCGGTTTTTCGGTCGAGGAGGAGAAGTTTGGCTTGGTCGCGCGGCTCAACGGAATGTTGGGCAATGCGCTCTGGTGGGAGGTGATAATCAAATAAAGAGGTTTCCATAGAATTTGCTTACTCTAGCTCAGAATGTGTTTCTTGCGAAGGGTTGACGAAGAAATAATAAAGTAGTAAAGCCTAGAAGCAAGGAGCGAGTGATGACTCGTGTGAAAATTGGTACTGGTGAAGGGAGTGGCTTTGAGGATAGCTACTCCATGAATGACGTGGGCAGGGATCTAGATTCTGGAGTTGAAATCGGTCGATCCAGAGTGTTCTGTGAGCACTATGGTGACATGTTCGTTAGCCTTCATCCTGGCTGGATCCTGAAGGGCATCGCTGGGTAACCCAGAGGAGCCGGTTCTATGCCTCTAACGACTATCGGCACGATGATAGCGATGATGACTGAGCTGTTCTTTCACTGATTTTTCCTTTTCTTGACCACCTTCTGGTGGTTTTGCCTTTTTAGAGGGTGGGCGTGATTTATTGACAATTTGGCGATTTTTTGATACTTTTCATATAAATCATACTTTTCACATTTTATGCCTTCTATACGTCCAATGCGTGGGAATGGGCGCGCGGCTGTTCGTAAGGGCAAGAATTTGCCCGGAAACCAGCATTTAGTGCGTTCGACAGTGATGGGAGATCGTGGGCAAGTGGTTATTCCCAAGGAGATTCGCGATCGGGCTGGATTATCCCCGGGGAGTCAATTAATGGTGATGCATCATCAGGTGAACGGACCGGTTGTCTTATTGCCGATGGATCAAATGCGCGATTTTATGGAGCAAATGAAGAAACAAATGAAGGAGACATTAAGTTGAAAAATGTAGGCGATGGGGCTCCGAGTCAGAAGCTTTTTTCTGCCTGCGGAACACGCATCCCGCGCATCGCGTAGTGCGGGACCGGTGCCACCCCCAGCAGCCGCAAAACGAGAGCAACGGGGGATGCCTCCGTGCTCAGACAGTCCTC
>CAZIQG010000026.1:0-14030 GCA_964541725.1 uncultured Gammaproteobacteria bacterium | reverse complement strand
CCAATCGTTACGGGTTCATTGATCTCAGAGTAGGAGACTTCCGTTGCGCCCTCGGCGTATTCATTGATGATATAAGCCGGGAAGCCATTCTTGATACAGAGGGTGGTTTTAGCCGTGTCACCCGTAGGGAGGATTTCTGAATACACGTAGCGTTTGCATCCACGCGTATCATCCACAACTTCAAGAATGCGCGTTGAGTCTGAGACTAAGAGCTGATTTGGTTTTGATTTATTGGGAAAGGCGACTTGAAAAAAGGCCTGTAAACGATCGCCTTCTCCTGTGTAGGTGATCGTTTGCCAAGTGCTCGTATTGGCTCGGAAGTAGATCTGTCCGTTAATGGATAGAATATCGCTTTTCGCCTGAGCATTGAGCGTGATTGACCCACGAAATCCGCGCGCTCGATCAAAAAGGAGAGAGCCTTGCACGGGAGTTGTTTGGCCATCCGCAGGGGGCAGAGTCAACGTGGCTTTAAAAGAATTGGCATTTCCTAAGTTTGCGAGTGCCTGGCGTAAAACGGGTACTTCTGGCGGAAGCGGCTGGACCGTGTCGACGCGCTTTTGCGTAACTTTAGGCGGGACAGGCGAGGAGGGTTTGCGCGCAGCACCGGGATCTTGAATGGCTCCACGCCAATTCGTCACAGTATTCGCTTGGTAGCTTGGTTCTTTACAGCCAAATCCAAACAGAGCCAGACCAGAAAACGCAAGGAACAGAGAGAGACGACGCATAACGCTCCTATTGTGCCATTTGCGCGCTCTTCTCGCAAAAAACTCCTAGATCTGTTACAAACAACGTATGACTGGAACGTTGTATATCGTGGCCACCCCGATTGGAAATCTAGAGGACATGACCCATCGGGCGCTACGTATCTTGCGGGAAGTTGACATGATCGCCTGTGAAGACACGCGCGTCACTTCGCATTTGCTCGCGCATTACGAAATCCGCAAGCCACTTTTGGCGTGCTTTGAGCACTCTTCTATTGGGCAGCTGAATCGTATTCTTGATGCGCTCATGCTGGGTTCTTCCGTTGCCTATGTTTCAGATGCGGGTACTCCCGGCGTAAACGATCCAGGGGGGAAACTGATAGAAGCTGCGCTAAAGGCTAAATTTCCCATCCAAATCGTTCCTATCCCTGGCGCCTCAGCTCTCACAACCGCTATGTCGGTCTGTGGCTTTCCCATGGATGAGTTTGTTTATCTTGGCTTTGTTCCTCACAAAAAAGGTCGCGAAACCATGTTCAGAGAAATTTCCATTCGTACCACTCCTTCCGTCTTCTTCGAATCCACCCATCGCATCGAAAAAACCCTAGAAGCCCTGGCAAAATTCCTAGATCCAGTCCGCCCAATGTTTATCGCTCGCGAATTGACGAAACTCCACGAAACCCTTTACCGTGGCACCATCGAGGAAGTCCGCGCCTCCCTCCAATCCACTAGCACCAAAGGCGAATTCGTCGTGATCGTCGGCCCCGCCCCAAAACGCGTAAAAGATCGTGAAGCGTAAATCGCGTAACGTAAGCCCTAACCCCTCCCCACCCCGTCATTCCGAAGGAGGAGTCCGCGACGAGGGAGGAATCTCGACCGGAACGGGTAGCGAACGACGTAGTAAAGAATACCAGTTTCGCTGCGAGATCCCTCACTTCGTCAGACTTCGTTCGGGATGACGAAATATAAGTCGGAGTATCTATCGAGTTTTTCCTAGCGCCTAATCCCTGATGCCTGAGGCCTCTTCCATATGACCCGCTATCTCACTTCCTCCATTCCCTACGTCAACGGCGTCCCTCACATCGGCCACGCCCTTGAATGTATCCAAGTCGATACGCTTTTGCGTTACTACCGCGCCCAAGGCGAAACCGTCCGTGGCCAGTTTGGGAGTGATGATAATAGTTTAAAAAACGTGCGCGCTGCCCAAGCCGCAGGCGAAGACGTCGAGGCCTATGTCGCACGTCACTCAGAAGCCTTCCATGCCCTGCAGCCCCTTTTGAATCTGAGTTTTGATGATTACATGCGCACGCGCGAAGACCGTCACATCCGTGGCGCGCAAAAATTGTGGTCGATGATGAATCCCGAGGATATCTACACCCAAGCCTACGAAGGGTTGTACTGCGTTGGTTGCGAAGCCTTTTATATAGAGGAGGACGCACCAAATGGAATCTGTAAGATCCACCAAAAACCCCTGGAACGTGTCAAAGAAGAAAACTATTTCTTTCGGTTATCAAAATACCAAACTCAGCTTGAAGATTTGATCGTATCTGATCGTCTTAAGATCACCCCTTCCTCACGTAAAAATGAAGCCCTGGGCTTTATCCGCCAAGGCTTGCAAGACTTTAGTATCTCTCGTTCCGTAGCGCGTGCTGAGCATTGGGGTGTCCCTGTGCCTAACGATCCTTCGCAGATCATGTATGTCTGGGTCGATGCGCTTTCGAATTATATTACGGCGCTCGGTTTTGCGGATGGGGGAGAGGCGTACAAAACCTTCTGGGAAGATGCTGATGTTCGTACGCACGTGATCGGCAAGGATATCATGCGCTTCCACGTGATCTATTGGCCTGCCTTCCTCTTATCCGCGGGTTTACCGGTTCCAACGGAAGTCTTTATCCATGGACACTTCACGGTCGAAGGTCAAAAGATGAGTAAGTCATTAGGCAATGTGATCGCGCCCGAAGAGCTCGTTAAGGCGTATGGAATTGACGCCGTACGTTACGCACTCTTACGCGATCTTCCCTGCGGAGAAGACGGCGACGTTTCACGCGCGCGTCTTGATGAACGCTATGCAGAATTAGCCAATGGACTCGGGAACCTCGTCGGTCGTGTCGCCACCATGGCTAATAAATACGTGCCGGAGGGACTGCCCGATGTCTCATTCTCTTGCGGAGATCTTGATGCGTCGTTGCAGGCGGCTATGAACGCCTACGATTTTAAGGCCTATTTAGAAGTTGTCTGGTCTGTCGTGTCCGCGGCAAATGAAAAAGTGGATAAGGAAGCACCCTTCCGAACCGTGAAAACCGATCCAGCGAAAGCCAAACAAACCTTAGCCGAACTCGCCATGATGGTTCGCTGGATTGCCAAAGCCCTCGCACCTGTCATGCCGGGCATCTCCATGGAAATTAGCCATCGCTACGAGACGGGTCTCTTGCGCACGGGCGAACCCTTGTTTCCAAAGCAAGACGTCTAAGTTACACTAGGGGCAATCTTCTATGCCCTCGTTTCTCGCTGCTGTGCAGCCGTATCTCGTTGATGGTTTGTTAGCCCTCATTCTCGTCGGTTTCGCGGTCCTCGGCTATCGTCGGGGTATTGTGCAAACGGTTGGCCAATTATTAGGCGCCGTCTTAGGCTTCTGGATCGCCAAAACCTGGGCTCTCCCCATTGCGAGTACCGTTGGTCTCGTGATCCCACTCAGCGCCGCCTTCATTCAGGTCATGGTTTTTATCGTGATCTTCTTTATCGCTGATCGCTTGGTCGGATTAGTCTTCTGGCTCTTGGATAAGCTCTTCAAAATCGTAACGCTACTTCCATTCCTCTCGAGCCTTGACTCCTTGCTCGGTGGTCTGATCGGATTATTCGAAGGCGTGTTCCTCATCGGTTCTCTCTCCTACATCATCATCACCCTCCATCTCAACCCCACCTGGATGGCCTGGATCACCCACTCACGCATCGCCTCATTTTCACAAACTGTTTTTTATCGGTTGTTAGGCTTCTTGGTTTAGTATGCTTCCATATCTGGTCGACACCCATTGTCACATCCACTTCCCTCCCTACGACCAAGACCGCGAGGCCGTTTTAACGCGCATGCGAGAAAAAAGAATCACCGCCATTACGATTGGCACATCATTAGAAAATAGCGCACGAGGAATTACGTTTGCAGAAGCGCATCCAGACATCTGGGCAACAGTCGGTCTTCATCCAAGTCACGTCACTTCCGAACATCTTGATGAAAAAGAGGGGGGAGTCCATGAACACGATGTCGATCCCATTAAATTGAAAGAGCTCGCCCAATCTTCAAAAAAAGTGATCGCGATTGGAGAAGCGGGTTTAGATTTCTATCGCCTCGACGACCACCCAGATCAAGACGCTGCTAAACGCGACCAAGAACGCGTTTTCAACATCCATTTAGATATCGCTCGTGAATGTGACCTCCCCGTCGTCATTCATTGTCGTGAAGGCCTCACGCGTCTCGCAGAAATTATCCAAGAACGTTGGGCCCAAGGCTGGAAGCCAAGAGCGATCGTCCATTCCTTCACCGGCACCTGGGAAGAAGCCAAGCCACTTCTCGATTTAGGTTTAATGATCGCCGTAAACGGTATCTCAACCTTCCCTCTTCGCAAAGGCCAAGATCCATCCACGGCGATCGATCGAACGATAAAAAATATTCCGATTGAACAATTATTAGTAGAAACGGACGCACCATATCTCGCTCCCATCCCATATCGCGGTAAGCGCAATGAACCAAGTTATATCGAAGAAGTGGCAAAACTTGTCGCACAAGTAAGAGGAGAGAGTCTCGATCAAATCGCGCAAAACACAACACAAAACGCGCTGGAGTTTTTTCAGATTAGATATAGTTAAAAAACTCACCCCTCCACATTCGTCCTGTGACAAATGAAAAGGGGTGAGAGGGACAGCGTAACAGCGTGTCCCGAGAGGAGGGGGTCAGACGTCGTTGGTCGCGGGGATGTCGTGGAACTCCGTCACGACCTTCCCGTCCTTGATCCGCAGGCTTAGTACCTCCTTGCCGCTGAGGAAGTTCAGGTTGCAGAGCTGGACGACCGGCGGCGCCACCGTGGGGGGCGGCTTCAGTAGGCTCTGCTGGAGCAGGCTCCCGATGGCCTGCGCGAGGCAAAACAAGGTCAACCGGTGGTCGCAGTAGATCGGCTGTGGACCGACCACCTCGATCCCCTGGAGCTCGATGAGCAGCCGGAGTGCACAGACGGACTCCTCGGTCTCTTCGCCGGGGACGACCCCCAGGGGCAGCCGTTCGGAGTCGCCGGGGGCGACCCCGGGGATGCGGCGGAGGATCTGCAGCACCTCCTCGTCCCCCGTGCCGGGGACGAACACGAGGCAGTTCTTGGTGTTGGCGATCAGGAAGTTGAGGATGTTCACGGTGGTCTCCTTCGAAATGGCCAATATGGCCGTTGTCGTTCTTCCGTCCAAGACGGGTGTCTGAAATTGGCTAATTTCAAACATCCGCCTTAGACATATGTATCAAAGTACGACATGCTAAGATATCACGAATTAGTCAAAAAGTCAAGCCAATCGCATCGCTATTCTAGTCATAGTTTGGCTAATAATAAACAAAAAATAAAACACCCCGAGATGATCTCGAGGGTGTTTTATTAAATGGCTCTGAGTGATCGAATGACGGCCGAGAAGGTCGCGATCTCCGCAGGGGTGAGCGCTTGATTATTCCAAGCGGTCGACAGTGTGTAGTTAAACTTCTTTCCAGAAAAGACGATGTATTCCGCTGTACCGACTCTCTCCATGCCGGGAATTGTGTAAATGCGTGCCAACAAGCCACCTGTGCTCAAGTCGCGTTGCTTCACGGGTTGGTTAGGAGCGGTGCGTGGATTATCCGTGACGTATTTCTTAAATGTATCTTCGTAAGAAACCTTAGGGCCAATTTCCATCTTATACGTGCGTGAGTACATCATTTGGTCACCTGCCTTCTCAATTTTCACGGGTCCAAACCAAACGGTATTTCCTTCTACTTCATAGGGAGCAATCTTATACATCGTATTTCCCCATTTCGCACTATACGGTAGACGAACGGAAACCGCGTGAACCGTATCACGATATTCAACTGTTTCCGTGGTCGCACTCGTATTCCAGTTCGCCATGTCCACCGACGCGCGCATCTCGTTTAATTGTTTGGCCGTAACGGTGACGGTGACCGGAGAATCAGAGCCGCCTGCGACAGGCGTTGGAAGCGGAGCGGGAGTCTTCGCAGGCATCATGCCTTGTTCTAAGCGAGCGACGCGATCTGATAAATCTTGTTGTACGCGTTCGAGGTCTGCACGCAACATTTCGTCATCGCGTTGCATGCTATTAGCTGCCATGGAACCAACGATCACCGCAATCACCGCTAAAAACGCCGTCACACTCACCGCGAGCGGAACTTTGGTAACACGATGATAGCGTGGTTTGGCGACGCTGTGGGTTTGCGCAGAAAACGAACGTTCCGCAACAGAGGTGCTCGCAACTTTTCGACGTGCAGGTTTGGCAAGGGGCATAAGAGAAGAAAGGACGGTCAATAAAAAAGATCAATGAACAAAGTATACCACACTCTTGTTTCTTACGGGAGATCAAACGCGTACACGGAACCACCATCCGTCACAAAAATTTGTTTGAGCGCGACATCGACCGTCACCGCATTTGGTCCCTTGAAGGCGTTCGAAGTAATTTGCGACACGAGCTTCCCGTCTTTGCGTAAAATCACCACCCGCTTTCCTTCTTGGTCAGCAATCACAAGGCGGTCACTCTCAGGCGCCGTCCATAGGCTCGCCACATTTGTGAGGGGGGGATCAATCGGCGTTGGTGCCCACGTTTCTTGCGCACCGGATAAGTAACGCACGATTTGTCCGTTAGAAAAACCTACATACACGTTTGAATCAATACTGAGGCTGGTGGCACCCTGCAAGCTCGTAGAAGTTTGCTTCAGATAGGTAGTCCCCGGTCCAATCGATGTTCCTAGATTGTGTCGCCAAATCATGTTCCCCGTTGGGTCAAGAAGGTATACGCGTTTCGCGTACACGGTGGCATTCACAATGCTCTGGTTTTGTGCGCTATCATACGTAATCGTCGTTAAGGTGTTTTTCAGCGGATCGAGACGAAACGCTTTTTTATCTTGCGTGAGGATAAGCGCTCCCGTTTTATCTGCCATGATCACCACGGGAGTAGAGGTATCCGTCCAATCTACTCGTTTCACGACGTTCGTCACTGCCTCCGTAATAATAAATTGTTTGTTCTTGGCATCAAATGTGTACACTTTGCCATCGGCCGATCCGAGGAGGCTAAGAGTTGCATCACCCGCCTCAGCTGGAAGGGTCACTAAGCTCCGTGGTTGGTCCACGCGTTGTTCTTTACGGAGTTTCGCATGCACGCTTGTGAGCGCCGTTTCCAAGAGCTTGCGACTCTCCGCACGCTTTTCATTGCTGCTATCTAAGCTCCGCAAAATCCCGTCCGCTTGTTGGATGAGGCGCTGCGCTCCTTCATCATCCCCATACACAAGGCTCGCTTCCGCGCGACTTTTTTGCTCCATGGCTTGGTCATAGGCAATATTCCAAGCGAGCTGTTCAGCGTTCTTGCGTTGAGCATAGCGATACCAAGCCGTGCCTCCGATGCACAAGACGAGGACGCTCACGCCTGCAATAATGGCGAGCTTATGTTTGCGCGTCAGAAACGAGCCGTGTCCCGCATTCATCGTGCGTAGGCCTGCGAGCGTAATTGGGTCTTGTCCGTCATCACGACGAGCAGAGACGTTCTTTAAGCGAGCGGGCAATCCTTTTATTATTTCGCCCAAGGTGGATACTTGTTCACGTAAAGCAGCTTGGCTACGTTTCTTTAATTCCGGTAGCGGCGTCATCGCTGGCTGGAGCATGGCTTCGGCCGTTTTTTCCTCGGCATACATCCGTTCCACAGAAGTTGTGCTCTTTTCTTTTGGGGATTCCACGGGGGTTGGACGCGTTAGTTGTGCGATCGGTTCCGTAAGTTCAACCTGAGCCAAGATAACCGCTCCAAAATCATCGGGGATACGCAATATTTCAAGCGATTGTTGAATGTCGAGCGCTGCCGTGACAGGAGGCAAGCTTTTTAAGCGCGGCACGATCTCAAGTTCTTGGCGCAATCGTTCAAAGTTCTGGGTACCAGCAAACAAGGCGTCACCTGTTTTTAATTCTCCAAAGATGAGTCCAGAAAAAATCTTCTCTTGGTTAACTTCGGCAGGCTGCTCTAAAGACCCAAATAAATCAAACACGCGCGTTGTCCCATCTGGCTGGCGTTGTAAAAAAAGATTGCTCAATCGTCCTAGCCCCGTTAAGCACACGTGCTCTTCTTGAACTTCTAAAAGGAAGAGATTGACTCGATTCCAGGCGATAGGAGAGGGTTCTTGCGAAACAAAGGTGGCAACCGTTTGGTTGAGTCCTTGTACTAATTTTTCAAACCGCGCCATCGGATCGGTATCTACGGCAGAAATGAGCGGACGCAACCGTTCAATGGCATCATTAATAACATCTAATAGTTGCTCGTAAACGTAGAGGGTGGAGGCAATTTCGGCGATTAACACGATCACGCTACCGCGTTTGCCTTTTTGTGGCTCTGATTCGTACCGAAAAATCCCTACGATACGTTCATCGGTAGGAGCGGCATTGACTTCAATCTCAGCAATGCGCAGTTGGCGTTGGGAAGACATGGGAAAAAACAAACCAATCAGTCCCTCTGGGGGAGAGGGTAGGCCTAGTATACGGTTTATGACCGCTCCCCGTCTAGCCTACAGGGTTGCTTGTCAAGGTGGCTAATATCGGGCAGGATAGAGGCGGGTATGCTTGAACACTTATTTGGTTCGAAGACGCGCGTCAAACTCCTGAGTTTGTTTTTGCGCCACCCCGACGAAGCTATTTTTGTCCGCGAACTCACACGTCGTGTTGGTACACAGATTAATGCGGTACGCCGTGAACTCGCAAACCTCGTCCGTTTCGGTCTGATCATGGAGGTGGTAGAGGAGGGCGTATCAGAAGAAGGGGTGAAGCGCCCTGGCCTCAAACGCAAGTACTACAAGGTGAATAAGTCGTTCTCTCTTTTACCGGAAATCACGTCGCTCATCGTCAAGGCTCAGGTCATGCTAGAACAGCAGCTCGACCAGCATCTCTTAAAGATCGGGGACATTCGTTACATGGCGTTCTTGGGACTGTTTCTCGGCAAGGCGGGCGCACCCGTTGATATCTTTATGGTGGCCGAGAAGGTAGATAAAAAAGCCATCGATAAAATCTTGGCTCAAACCGAACAGGACCTGGGGGTGGAGATCCGCTACTCCTTAATGACCTTAGATGAATTCCGCTACCGCAAAGATATTACCGATCGCTTTCTCTACGCGATTTTGGAAGCTCCAAAGAATGTTGTGGTAGATAAGCTAGCGGAAAGAATCAAGTAAATGGGTTCTTCCTGTCATTCCCGCCTTCGCGGGAATGACAGGATTATCGAAGAAATAAAAAACTTGTGAATAATGAATGGGTATTTATTGATACACATGCCCCTCGACGTAACCGTCTAGGTTGGTTAACGCAAGCTGGGCGTCCTAGTGTACGCACCTATCAAGGACGTCCTCCGCAGCTGTTGAAGCAATTATTTAAAGATCGAGCCCGCCTAGAAGCATCCGCGGGTATTTGTGTCGTGGCGGGTCCAGGCTCCTTCTCTTCCATTCGTATCGGTGTGCTGTACGCCAATCTATTAGCGCGTTTACTCGGTAAGCCGTTACAAGGGATTCGTGTCGAGGAAGCGACGGATCTCAAGGCTGTCTATAAGCAGTGTGTAGAGGAGGAGGAAGCTAGTGCCGCCTACGTGGCTCCCATTTATGATGCCGAGCCAAACATTACGCTCCCAAAATCCGTATGAACCGCCGCGTACTCGAAATCATCCCTGGCCTCATGGTTTGGACAACCTTGATCGCCTCCGTTGCCTTATCCATCACTCGGCCGTTGTGGATGATTTATTTTATTATTTTATTTGACCTGTATTGGTTGATGCGGATTTTTTACTTTACCCCTTTCACGCTTATTTCCTGGTGGCGCTACCGCACCGCTCTTAAACGCGACTGGCAAGCAGAGGTCGTGTCTTTGCCTCAGTACGAAGAAACGCACCATCTTATCTTCTTGCCCACCTACAAAGAAGAGTATCCGGTGATTCGCGAAACCCTAAAGACGCTCGCGACAACCCGCTATCCCGCGGAGCGCATGATGATCGTGTTAGCGGGGGAAGAGCGCGACAACACGCGATTCGAAGGAATTTGCAAACAAGCAAGCCAAGAATTTGGCACCACCTTCAAATCATTTTGGACCACGACCCACCCGAAAGATCTTCCGGAAGAAATTCCAGGTAAAGGATCGAATTTGCATTGGTCGGGCCATCAAATTTTGCCGAAGATCTACGCCCTCGGACTCGACCCTGACCGGGTGATTGTCTCGTCATTGGATGTGGATACGATCGTGCATCCGCAGTATTTCTCCTGCCTTACCTACCAATATCTCACGGTTCCAGAGCCTACCCGTAGCTCGTACCAGCCCGTCGCCGTCTATAATAATAATTTATGGGAGTCGCCAGCCGCCGTACGCGTGGCTATGTTCGGCACAACCTTTTGGCTCATGACGGAGTTGCCACGCGCGGAAGGGATGATGACGTTCTCGTCACATTCCATGAGCCTGCGGATGTTAATCGATGTAGGTTTTTGGCAAAAAGATATTGTTTCAGAAGATTCGCGCATTTTTCTGCAAGGGCTCGTCCATTACCAGGGGCACTATCGCGTGACCCCTCTTTACCTGCCCGTATCGATGGACACGGTCATGACGGGGAATTATTGGAAAGCCTTTGGCGCCCTCTACAAACAGCAACGGCGCTGGGCTTGGGGTGTGGAAAATTTTCCCTACATGGTTGAGGCGTTCTCCAAAGACACGCAGATGTCTTGGAGCGCTAAAGCTGGCTGGATCTTTAAGCAGTTGGAGGGCATGTACACCTGGGCGACCGCGCCTCTCCTGATCTTTCTCTTGGGCTATTTGCCGTTCTGGTCTGCGCCCGATACCTTGCGTGAGTTTGTGATCTTCCAAAACACGCCATTCACACTCCAATGGCTGATGCGCTTTGCGATGATTGGGTTGTTCGTGTCGGCGACGCTCTCCTTTACGTTACTGCCTCCGCCTCCGCGCCATTTTCGTCGCCCCTATGCCTACGGCATCATGTTAGCGCAGTGGCTCTTGTTGCCCGTCACCTTTATTTTATTTGGTGCGATTCCCGCCATCGACGCCCAAACACGCTTCATGCTCGGCAAGCCCCTTGGATTCACCGTGTCTCCCAAGCGCTCTGTCCAATAACCCATGTCTTCACCTTTTGTCTCCATCCATTTCGCGGTTTCCCATCCCGCGAGTTCTATCGTTCCGACGCTCCAAAGTTTAGGAGCGCAGTCTTGTCAAACATTTCAAATCATTCTGGTAGATAACGCCTCACAAGACGTGGAAATTCCTTGGGAGCGGGGAATGGGCCCTGAGGTCATGACGTTGCGCAACTTTCGCGACCAAGGCTTTGCACGCGCTCACAATCAAGCTTTATCTTCGCTCTTCGCCCGTTGGGAACCGTCTACCTGGCAAGAGCGGTATATTGTGCTGGCCTCATCTCGCATCATGTTCGCTCCCGATGCGATACAGCAAATGATACAAGCCTTAGAACAAGATTCGACGCTAATGGTTGTGGCTCCTAAAGTGCGACAAGCAAGTTTACATGCGAGTGAAGATAGCGATGAACCCATCCTCAAGGATAACGGGATTATTGAGCAGGTGGGTCTCAAACTTGGTCACGGCTTAGCGCTTACTCCTCGTGGACGCGGAGAAAAAGATGTCGGGCAATATGATAGCCAACCGCCTGAATTAGCGGGGAATTGGTGTCTCGTGATGCGCGCGAGTGCCTTGATGCAAGCCAAGATGGGAGAAGAGTGGCTGGATGCAGATTTGCCGGAAGCGTATGCGATGGCAGATGTGGCGTGGCGGCTACGTACGCTACGACTCCCGATACAGCTCGTGCCTCAAGCACTCATCTGGATACAGCGTGCTCAAATACCTCCTAAGGGAATCATGGCACGAATACGTCATTGGTATGGACAAGAAGCCCTACAAGAACGAAAAACCTATAGTTATGCGTGTGTCTTACGTGGAAAAAATGCCGCCTGGAGTTCGCTCATCGTAGCCATGCCGTGGTTATTCTTTGTTTGGCTAAAACGTCTATTAGTAACGTTGGCAGATCCGCGCATTCTCCCGACGACCATGAAAAGTTGGCTAGCTTTACCGAGCGCTTTGCATAAGCGGAGATTTCTCTCTCTTGCTATCCAGCAAGCACAACGGAGTAAATAATAAAATAACAAAAACCACGTGATCCGCAGCAATAGTGGCATGAGGCGGAGAACGTGGAAAAGGTTTATCCTTGGAATGCCTTACGGATCGCGGCAGCAACTTCCGGGACAGTAAGTTCAAATTGGTAAGGGGAAATGTTTTTGGGCGTAGCCACATTAACTAAGACGGGATAGTAAGGGGTGTCTAGTCCTTGGAACTCTTCTAGTCTCCAAAGAGCCATGAGCGATTCCCATTCTTCTGCAGAAATAATCCCAGGAGCCGGATTTTCCGCTCGCGTAATGAGGTGGGCGGAGCTTTCGTCTCCATAAGAACCCTTAACCTGAACAAGGAACCCAGCCTTGCGAGTCTCGCCCGCAATCGTGGCCTGACCTTCCACAATAACGTCGAGTAGTCTCTCGTCCTGCTCTGGGGAGGAGACGAATCCTCTCCAGTCTCCGGCGATGTTGAGGAAGCTAAGTGCAGTAGTGGAAACACGCGCAGATCCAAGGCATCGTTTTTGCCATTGTGCCATGGAGTCAGCGTAGGGTTCGTTCTTATACCACTGATACTCTACCATTTGACGCAGAAATCTTGGTAGATGCATGAAGGCTCTTGTGAGCTGGTGCTGCTTACTCATCCGCAGGATGTGGTATTGACGGTTGAGGAAGCAGTTGGCCGTATGGTCAAGGAGCTTCCTGTACCGCATCACTTGTTCGTGAATGGTGAGGAGGACTCCCTGAAGGTAGGCAGCGTTAAACGCGCTTCGTAGTTTCCACTGCCTATATTGGGTACACACTGGATGAAATTGAGACAGGGCGAAACGCGTAACATCGAATGTTGCACGCCGCGCCTCGCTCCATGAAACTGCGAGAAGGGTTATAAGCTCTCCCGTTTCAGATCCTTGATGAAAGGCATCGCGTAAGCCCTGGGTAAAGAGATTCAGCGCCTCGGGATATCGGGCGCGAGATTCGGTAACTTCGAAGTCTTCCTGGTAGATGCTCTCGCATTTCCACGGAAGACGTCGCTGAAGCATCCCTGCACGCTCCAGACCAGCTTTTTTCCGTGGTTCCAAGGGTTCCTCCCTGGTTTTTCCCGCTCCACCATGAAGCGAGCCGGAAATCTTTGTCTCATATTTTTTTATTCCTGTCAAAATACTGAGCTCGGCCCCCTCTTTTCCACAGTTTGTGAAAAGCCCTGTGTACAGGCACAATGCCCACATGAGCACTCCGAACTTGATGGATCCCGAAACCCCAACCCTCTCTCCCGCTACCCAGCCAGCGGAAGTGGTGATAAAAGACGAACCTCCCGCCCAAAAAAGACGTCGCTGGCCCTGGGTATTGGGAGGATTTGTCATTCTTGGATTCATTACGTTCGCTCCTCTTGCCTACGCGGGTATTTCTGCTGCTCTCCATGGGAAAGCCGTCAAAGCTCATCTGGAGCAAGCGTATGTGTACATGTCCGCGAATGCGTTTTCTGACGCAACACGTTCATTAGAGTCCGCACGTAAAGAAGTGGACGCCGCCCGCACCTCTATCCAGTGGCTCGGGCCATGGCGCGTCTTGCCTTGGGTTAGCGTTCAGGTGAGGGCATTTGATCACGCTCTTCAGGCGGGATCGGTAGGACTCGATGCAGCGGAGCAATTATTAGTAGCGGTGAGCCGTGTAAATGAAGCATTCAACGCGGTGACTCGTGTACCCGGAATTGATCCCGGGATAGGAGCGAATAGATCCTTCCGTGACCTCACGCGTGAAGAAAAGCGCACGATCCTTGCGCGCCTAGACCAAGCATTGCCAGAGATTCGTTCAGCACGCGAAAAAGCCATGATCGCCCTCGATGCCTGGAACCAGATTCCGCAAGAGCGCATGCTGCCCCCTGTTCGTAAGGCGATGGAACCGCTCACGAAAACGCTCCAAGCGTATCGCGAACGGTCAGATGTGGGCGTTGATCTTTTAGGATT